>JAAYJI010000179.1 GCA_012523015.1 Candidatus Hydrogenedentota bacterium | reverse complement strand
GGCGAAATAACGGCTTTCCTCAACGACATAGTTTAAATCGATAACGCCTGTAGCACGGTTTGCGGTCGCATCTTTGATGTCGCGGGGCTCTGTGCCCGGCGGATAGATAAGGGGCTCACAATCTTTATCGTATAGAAAAAATTCGGAGGCTTGGGAGGGGCTCGAAGCGGATTCATAAGCGAAAAAACGCTCCAGTGCCGCCGGCTCCGGAGATTTTCCCGCATGGAGATCGCGCAAATAGTCAACGATAACAGGGGACTGCGCTACACGTACGGCGACTTGCTCCCGTTCATGAATAACCAATTGGATGCTGCCTGCTGTCTTGCGCACGGTGGTGCGCAGGTTATGGAGCACCGTGAAATGCTGCGCCTCCCGTGCGGCGAAATAGCCAATGAGCAACGCCAAGGTCATGGGAATGACACTGACCCACAAAATCGATAAAATGAATCTGCGTTCAATACTTGAACGGGCGGATTTCACGTCATAGCGCCTTTCTATGTAAAGAAGCCGGCGAACGAATCAGCTTCGGACGCCGGCCTCATTTTAGATGCAATATAAAGCTTAATACAAGCGCGTTATGCGTTGCCGACCTTCCGTTTCATCAGCTCTTTGACTTTGGACAAGAATTTGTCTACTTTAAAAGGTTTGGCAAGATAATCATCTGCGCCGCAGGAAAAGACGCGCTCGATGTCCTGTTCTTTATCTAAACAGGTGACCGCCATGATGGGGATATTGCGCGTCATTTCATTGTTGCGCAGGGCACGGCAAACATCAAAACCGTTAATTTCCGGCATCAGAAAGTCCAGCAAAATAAGATCAGGAGCCGTTTGAGCAGCACGCAATCCCACTTCAGTAGCGTTGCTGACCATAACAAGTTCATAACCTTCATCGCTTAAAATACGTTCCATTAATGCAAGCGCATCAGGATCATCATCAACGATCATGACCTGACGATGCCCTATAATTTTGTCACGGGGAAACATATCATACTCTTCCCGGAAGGTATCCAGATCTTTTTCTAAAATCCGGTAGTGCCCGCCCGACGTACGCGACGCTTTGATCAATCCTTGTTTGATCCAATTCTTGATGCTGTGATGCGTGACATGACACACTTTCGCTGCCTCGAAAGTTGTATAGGCTTTTTGGTCTCGTTCTCTATCCATTGTTACTACTACGTTCCTTTCTTTAATATGACTTGACTCACTACACTATGACAGTAGGTAAGACTTCGATGAATATATCACTTCCACACATAATTATCAAATTCAATGAAATTTGCAATAAGTATACCCATATCGACTACAAAGTGTCAACTGTAATTTTAATGCAGCAAAATTTTATAATCGACACATCATTTAGGTAATGAGTCGTAAATAGATAGATTTAATAGGCAATTACGCCCTGATTTGCTTTTATCTTTTTAAAAAATGGGGATATTATTTCGCGTAACGCCGTGGAACCGACTATTAATAATGATAATCCCAGCAGGATTTTGCGGTTTTCATTGTTTATAGGACAACGCTCAATAAGCAGCGCAACTTCTCTATGGGGTAAAAAAAACATTAACGATCCCATCATCGATAAGCCTCGGCAAGGATTACGTACGACCTGGGCCGTAATGCTGAGTAATGCACGGCGCCACACCGCACGCTATTCCATTCTTGGAAAATAGTATATCACCGGACCTTGGATAAATGCAATAAATAAGAATACTGTCTTGCATTTTTTTAGAAAGAAGGGGAGAGAAGGCAGGGGAGACCTTTAGTAATTCAAGGGGGAATTCTCTTGTAATAAAACGCAGATACACGCCGTCCCCTCCGGGTTCAGCGTTGTACCGGCGTTCTACAATGACTTGTTTTTATGGCGCGATGTTATTGTTCGAAGAGGGGCGTTGATAAATAACGCTCTCCTGAATCAGGCAGGATAACGACAATATTCTTTTCTGCATATTCGGGTTGTTGGGCGAGTCGTACTGCTACGGCGACGGCAGCCCCGCTGCTGATCCCCGAAATAATCCCTTCCTCTTTTGCGAGGCGTCTTGCCATTTCCAACGCTTCCTCATCGGAAACAGTTTCCACTTTATCAACGAGGCTCATATCCAAGACCTCGGGCTTAAAGCCTGCGCCAAGTCCTTGAATCTTGTGTTTGCCCGGTTTGCCGCCGGAAAGCACCGGTGAGGAGGCAGGCTCTACAGCAACGCTTTCTATGGCTTTGCCTTTAGTCGTTTTAATGAAGCGACTGATACCGGTAATGGTGCCGCCCGTCCCGACACCGGCAACGACCACATCAACACTGCCGTCGGTATCTTCCCAGATTTCCGGGCCGGTCGTTTTAAAATGAATGTCGGGATTAGCTGGATTTTTAAACTGTTGCGGCAAAAAGTAATCAGGATTCTCTTGTGCTATTTCTTCTGCCATAGCGATGGCAGCGGGCATTCCCTTATCGCCGGGAGTCAAGATCAAATCGGCACCAAAGGCTTTCAGCATCGATCTTCTTTCGATACTCATGGTTTCTGGCATGGTTAAGATGAGTCGATACCCGCGAGCCGCCGCGACAAATGCCAGCGCGATACCCGTGTTTCCGGAAGTAGGTTCGATAATGGTGCCGCCCGGCTGTATTTTACCTTGCTTTTCAGCTTCCCAAATCATATTGGCGCCGATCCGGCATTTAACGGAGTAGGCGGGATTACGCCCTTCAATTTTGGCAAGAATCATCCCCGATTTAGAGTGGGCCAACACATTGTTCAATTTGACGAGCGGTGTCTGCCCAATAGAATAGCTGATATCCTGAAAAACTCTCACTTCCTGTCCTTTCCTGTTCAAATACACTCCAATTTAATCAATAGATAAATTCGATTCTTTGTAAAAAAAAACATTCATGGAAATAATTATATTCCACAAAGGGAGTAATAATTATAAGGTATAAAAAAAATTACGCCTGAGATTGACCCGTCAAAATAATTCCCGCCTTGTCAATCTTGGAGAGGAAGGGAAGCGCTTTGAAGGGGAAAAAAACATAGTTTGCACAAGGTCTTCATGAACCGTATAATTTGAAGGAATACCTTTAGCTTCGCTCTTTGTTATAATTTCCCCTAATAGTGCACGATCCGGAGAGAATGCTATATCCATAACAAAGACGGATAGCGTGCTGTTTTTTAATTTCAGAAGCGTTGCCGATTCAAGATTCTTTGTACACAAAGATTCATCTTGTATCGCAACATTATCCAATAAATAATCTCTTAGTGAAGAGGAAAATCCATGATTCATGTAGGTGTTGTTGGTGCTACCGGCTATGGCGGCCGGGAATTGCTGCGTCTTTTAGTTGACCACCCCGAAGTTGATTTAAAAATGGTTGCCTCAACTAGTGTTCCGGGCAAACCCTTGGCAGAAGAGCTGCCCGCTTTCGGCAAACTCATTGATCTGACCTTTGAGTCTTTTGACGCCGCCGCGTTAGCAACCTGTGATGTTGTTTTTGTCGGTGTTCCCGGAAAAGCGAGCATGGCGCCCGTTGCGGATTTGCGTGCCGCCGGTGTTCGTGTCATTGATATTGGCCCTGATTTCCGATTGAAGGATACGGCTGTATTCACGCAGTATTATGGAGCTGATCATACGGCATCCCATTTGCTCGAAGAGTCGGTCTATGGACTGGTGCCTTGGTATAGAGAGGCGTTAAAATCCGCCCAATTAACCGCAGTGCCCGGGTGTTATCCCATCAGTGCGCTGCTGCCTTTGCGCCCCATTGTTGACGCCTGCGGCTCCAACTATCCCATCGTTATTGACAGTATCTCCGGCATTTCCGGTGCCGGTAAAAGCCTTTCCGAAGCCTTTCATTTCCCTGAAATGAACGAAAATTTAAAGGCCTATAAACTTGCGGTCCATCAGCATACCCCTGAAATCGAACAAGAATTGCTCCATAAAGTAATGGTGCAATTTACGCCCCATGTGGCTCCGCTAACACGCGGCATCTTAACAACCATCACCCTGCACCCCGATGTTCCTTTTGATCCCGCACCCTTTTATGAACGCTATGAAAAGGAGCCCTTTATCCGAGTGCTCGGAGAAGGGAAATTGCCGGAAATACGATATGTGCGCGGTTCCAATTTCTGCGATTTCGGATGGGTTCACGATAAACGGACCGGCAACCTGCTCCTTGTCAGCGCCATTGATAATCTGATGGGCGGCACGGCAGGCATGGCTGTTCAATGTATGAATCTCATGTTTGGCTTGGAAGAAACCTTAGGGCTTCGGTGGGGAGCAATGGCACCATGAATACGCTCAAGAAAGGCGTCTGTGCGCCCCAAGGTTTCACAGCGGGCACCGCTGCCGGCGGCATCAAAAAAGCGGGAACCACCCGCTTGGATTGCGCCATTATCGTCAGTGATCGGCCCGCATCGGTGGCAGGTATGTTTACCACGAACCGCGTCTTCGCTGCGCCCGTTGGGTATTGCCGCGGCGTCTGTGCCTCGGGTCACGCACGCGCTATCGTAGTGAACAGCGGCAATGCCAATGCCTGTACGGGCGATCAAGGCGATGCCGACGTATTGGAAACGGCACGTGTCGTTGGCGAAGCCATCCCTTGCGAAGCAAAAGAAATCTGCGTGTGCAGCACGGGCGTTATCGGTGTTCCCATGCCTATGGAACGCTTGACGGCGGGGCTCCTTCAATGCGCCCGGGCGTTGAGTGATGAACAGGGAGAAGCTGTTGCACGGGCCATCATGACAACGGACACGGTTCCTAAATGTGTTGAGGCAGAGGTGAAGCTCCCTGAAGGCACAGTTCGTATCGGCGGCACTGCCAAAGGTGCCGGTATGATTGCGCCTAATCTAGCCACCATGCTCGCCTTTCTGACTACGGACGCCCATATAGCGCCTGCAAATCTCAAAACGATTCTAAGCAACGCAGTGAACCGATCCTTCAATTGCATTTGTATTGACAATGATATGAGCACCAATGATACGCTCTTATGTCTTGCTAACGGCGCTTCCAACACGCCGGAGCTCCTGCCGGGAACAGCGGCTTTCGAGCAGTTCCAAGAACGCTTTACGGAAGTATGTATCGATTTGGCGTGCGCCTTGGTACGCGACGGCGAAGGGGCTACCAAATTTGTTGAAATTACCGTTCAAGGCGCGAAGCACGATGCCGACGCCCGATTGATAGCGGGCACCATTGCACGCTCTCAACTGTGTAAGACTGCTTTTTACGGACAGGATGCCAATTGGGGACGGATCGCCTGCGCCGCCGGTTATGGAGGCGCGCCTTTTGATCCACACAAAATGGATGTCGTTATCCAAGGTATCTGTGTGTTGCGCCAAGGATGTCCCACAGCATATTCTGAGGAAAAGATTCAGGAATTGATGAAAGCCTCCGAATTGAAAGTAGAAGTGACACTTGAAGAGGGCTCCGGTCAGGCGGTTTTTTGGACATCTGATTTGAGCACTGACTATGTAAAAATAAACGCGGATTATCGTACATGAATCACGTGGAGAACCAACCCATCATGAAGCGATTTATTGAGAAAGCGGGTGTGCTCATTGAAGCACTGCCCTATATCCGAGAATTCTTCGGCAAAACCGTCGTGATAAAATACGGCGGCGCTGCCATGCTCGATCCTGCGCTGCGCGCAAGCACGGCACAGGATGTCGTGTTAATGCGGTACGTGGGGATGCGCCCCATCATTGTTCACGGCGGCGGCCCTGCCATCAACGCTATGTTGAAAAAGCTGGACATTCAATCCGTATTCACCAAGCAGGGATTACGGGTTACCGATGCCAACACCATGAGCGTGGTGGAAATGATGCTCGCCGGATCTGTCAATAAAGACATCGTCAACTTGCTGAATCAGGCGGGCGGTGAAGCGGTGGGGCTGAGCGGCAAAGACGGCAAACTTCTTTGTGCCCGCAAAATTGCAGTCTCAGGTGATGAAGATATTGGCTTGGTCGGCGAAGTCGAACGGGTAAATACGAAAGTACTGGATGTCTTGTGCGATAATGGGATCATTCCGGTGGTTGCACCCGTTGCGACGGACAGCGCCGGCGGTACGTGGAATGTGAATGCGGATACCGCGGCGGGCGATGTTGCTGCTGCACTAAGCGCCGAAAAGTTGGTATTCCTCACCGATACACCGGGCTTATTAAGAGATGTGAATGATCCGAATTCGCTGATCCAACGTGTTCATGCTCGGGAGGTGGAGGCGTTGAAAGAGCAAAATGTTATTGCCGGCGGTATGGCGCCGAAAATTGATGCGTGTCTGAAAGCACTCAATGGCGGCGTGCGCCGTGCCCATATCATTGATGGGCGCGTCTCGCATAGTCTGCTTTTAGAAATCTTTACAGATAAGGGGATGGGATCATTGGTAAGTCACGACCTGCGCGAAGCTATGGAAGGAATATAATATGCGCGATTATTTTCTCGTCGATGTTATTTTTAAGGGCGGCATTCTCATGTGGCCCATCATGCTTTGTTCGATTATCGGGCTTGCCATAATTATCGAACGCTTTTTTGCGTTGCGGCGCGCCGATATTGATACCCGCGAATTCATGGATGTTATGCGCCAGCTTTTGCGGCAAAATCGTATTCGCGAAGCCATTGAAGTGTGCGATGAAGCGCAGGTGCCCGTCGCAAGAATCATGAAGGCGGGCATCCTAAAACATAATCGCAGCAAAGATGATATTCGCGAAGCCATCGAAGACGCAGGCCGTTTCGAAATCCCAAGGCTTGAACGCTATCTCTCTGCCTTGGCGACTTGTTCCAATATTGCGCCTCTTTTAGGGCTGTTGGGAACGGTACAAGGACTGATCAAAGCCTTTGGGCAAATCCAGCTCAAGGGCGGACAAGTCAAGCCCAGCGATCTCGCCGAAGGGGTCGGCAACGCACTGATTACCACGGCAGCAGGGTTGACCGTGGCAATACCCATTATTGTTATCTATAACTATTTCGTCACCCGTGTAGACGGTATGGTATTGGAAATGGAGATGAGTTCTTCTGAATTAATTGAATTATTGACTCGTCATCATGGCGAACGTGAGATATAATCCATGAAATTCAAAAGATCAAATGAACGCAAAGTGCGTGCCATCATCGACTCGACACCGCTCATTGACGTTGTCTTTCAGTTGCTCATATTTTTTATGTTGACCTCCAGTTTTGTGGTGCATACGACCGTTCCCGTCGAGCTGTCTGAAGCAAAGGGTACCTCCGAATTGGAAAACAAGGAAATGTCCATTACCTTGGCCTTTGGAACGGGCGGACCCGAGGATGGGGGTGAGGTCTTCATTAATGATGTAGCCATTAGCCATTGGACACAACTTACCCGAGCCATGGCGGAATTACGGGAACGGGAGCCGGAGGCCGTTGTTTTGATCCGTCCCGATGCACGTGTCCCCACAGAGCGATTGGTAAAAGTCTTGGGCTTTGCGAACGGTGTGGGCATTAAGCATTATGGCATTGCCGCTGTTCCACCCAAGGAAGACCAGTGACATGTCGGTCTCCGGGCCGCAAGCCCCAACACATAACGCACAAGACAGCAGGGGGAAAGGGAGCAATGTTTTGCTCGCTTCGTGGCGTAAACGCAGGCGACTCGGTATCGCCCTAATCGTCTCCCTATTCTTTCACTTGTCTATGATTACGGTTTTTAAAATTGTAATCGCATTGCCCCGCGAACAAGTCAGTTATTATGATGTGCATTTGGTCTACAGCGCGCCTGCTGAAAGAACGGACGTCGCTCAGCATCTGCCTCGTTCCGAAGATACCTTGTCGTTGACCGGAACCGCCCTCTACGGAGAGCTGCCGGAAGTAGAATTGCCCGTCGTTGAGTTCGCAGAACTGGAACGGCTGAGGATTCGCTTTGACGCTGCCCAAGCAGATCCCGGTGCGGATCGTATGTTCGAGGCTTACGCCCCTTCCGACAGCTGGGCACGATTCGGAAGTGAATTGCAGCGCTTTGGCAAGACACTGCGTGAGTTTGCTTTTCCCGGAGACGGAGCCGCCGATACGACCGCAGCACAGATCGCGCAAACGACAAGAGTACAAAGTCATCGACCTGCAGAAGGCTTTGAGGCGTACATCGAATGGAACGGTCCCCCTGCAGATCGGGAGTTGCTCTTTGCGCCGCCTATCCAAGCCTTGTGGGGCGTGAATCCTGATCGCTTTGACCGCCCCATAGAAATGGTTTTCAAAGTCGATGCAAACGGCAAGGTCGAAAATGTATGGAGTCCTCACCTTGAAAACTCTACCTTGTTGGACGACGTACAAATGGCCGTGCTCCGCTATCGTTTTGCGCCCTTAACCGATAGCACAGCTGAACAATCCGGTGTCTTGGTCATTCTTGCCGCGGAGGCAGGATCATGATTGAAATACTTTTCAGCACGGCCATATTGCTCTACGGCGCACTGATCCTTTTCGGATTTATCTTTCTCTATTTCTTCGGGGAACTGCGGGCACGTCATGTATACCGCGTTTTAGAACATCAGTTTTTATGGCGCTGTTCCTTTTGTAATTTCATGTACCTGGATGAACAAGCGTCTACCCTATCTTTGTGTCCCCGCTGCGGCAGCTACAATACCGTAACCGATGCACAAGATCGCGCTGTCAGCAGGTCACTGAGCCAACAGATCAAAGAGGAAGCGCAGGAAAGCGCCCGTGAAAAAGAGGAACAAATCCCGACGCGCCGAAATCCGGCAAGAAGGAAACGGCCGGGACAAAGACGACGCGGACCAAGAAGTAGGCGTTGATTACGTCACGCACCTATCTTTCTTAAGCGTACTGTTGGCGTATATTCCGACTTAAAGAGATTGAATATACTGTTGATTCAGGAAGTTGAAAGAGCATTCCCACCCGCCGCTTTATTTCTGAACAAAAAACACAAGCTACGACCATCCTCAACCAATAAATAATTAGCCTAAGATCCGTGACTTTTGTTTGTGTTGAAGTCCCCACGCTTAATTGAACTTATGACTTAAACTTTTGTAATATTTACAGTCAATTGCGCCTTACCCCATTCTTAGACCACGAACCGCCAAATTTAAGGTGGAATCTGTGTCTCCTGTTTGCGTGACATGAGGGCCTTGGCTGTTCTCCCTTGCAATGCCTTCGCGTAGCGTAGCCCGTCCCCGATAGGGGCAGCCCGTAGGGCTGAGGGC
>JAAYJI010000178.1 GCA_012523015.1 Candidatus Hydrogenedentota bacterium | reverse complement strand
TCGGCAGAATGGGTTGGGTCGCGCCAAGATCCATACTAGGCGAATTGACCTGACCCGGGGCAGGCGGTACATAAGGGATCCAATCGACGTGGCCGTCCATGAACAAGACATTACAGCCGCCGGGCACGTGATTAAAAAAGGCAATGGCCTTGTTGTAGTTGCCGAAAGCATCCATCATGGCGCAAAGGGTGCTTTGTGCCATGGCAGCCGTCTGCGGATTATTCACGTCTGTGATCATAAAGCGTTCGTTGCCTTCTTTCATCCGATACAGTCTGTCGCCTCGTCCGTTTCCGATCCCATCAGGGACCTTAAAATCACTGGTGGCAAGTTTCATCAATTCAATACCCATAGGTCCACTTGGACTGGTCACTAGATTCAACGCTTTGCCTAAAAGGGCATCCAAAAAAGCGCCAAATTGATGAGAAACCAAAGGATCACCGTCTGGAATTGAAAAACCGAACATCCCTGCGGAGGCGTTGAGTGCCGGGAATTGATCGAGGGTCACGGGCGGAATCTGCGGATGCTGCAGCAAGTCCAAAATCCATCCTACATAGACATAACTAAGATCTGCGTCTTTGGCGCGCCCTTCTTTCCAGAAATTCCAATCCCCATCGCTATCTTTTAAATCATCAACGCTATCTTGTGGATCAGAGGGGCAGACTAAAATAGAAGGATCCGCGTTGTAGTTTGGATACCAAGCTGTGACCAGGGGGGACACTCCAAATTCTAATACATTGGTACCGTTATCGGGCCAGTTTTGTGCATTAGAATTGGTGATTTGAACAGGCGGCCAAAAGTCTTTTTGTTCATCGGCATAGAGTTTAAAAATCGTGCCCCATTGTTTGAGATTGTTTTGGCAGGATTTGCGGCGCGCCGCTTCACGGGCACGGGCAAGAGCAGGAAGTAAGATGGCAGCAAGAATACCGATGATGGCAATAACGACCAACAATTCAATAAGTGTAAAGCCTTTTCTTTTCATAACTCTTTTTCCTTATTTTGGTTCTTACGTGAAAGTAGTTCAACACTACCTTCGGACTCAATAAGCCAAACTGTGAAACCTTCTCTAAAAATTCACCTCCTTCTAATAATAATTTTTTATTTAACCATTCCCGCATTAGAATGCGGCTACTTTAATATATGCATATCACACACAGAGAATCAACTTTATTATTTTCTAATCGGCAGGTTTAACCTCGAATTGCAACCCTTTCTTGAAAAAGACTTCGGCGGGAGTTCTGTTTTCTACCGCTTTAAGAGGAAGGAAAAAGATCTTTTATAGAATCGAAAAGAAGATAAAAAAATCTGCCCCTACAAGTGATTCTTGCGGGGGCAGCCGTTTATAGTCTAGGCGGTCTGTATACCTTGCTTCTTTTCAGAAGAATTAAAACAGACCGATAATATTCGCGAGGCTCGGCAGAATGGGTTGGGGCGCGCCAAGATCCATGCTGGGTGTATTGTCTTGTCCCGGAGCGGGCGCTACATAAGGCACCCAGTCCACATGGCCGTCCATAAACAACACGTTGCAGCCGCCCGGCACGTGATTGAAATAGGCGATGGCTTTGCCGTAGTTACCGAAAGTATCCATCATAGCGAAAAGGGTGCTTTGCGCCATGGCGGAAGTTTGCGGATTATTCACGTCTGTAATCATAAAGCGTTCGTTACCTTCTTTGAGTCGGTATATTTTGTCGCCCCGGCCGTTACCGATACCCTCAGTCACTTTGAAGTCGGTAGCGCAAAGTTTCATCAATTCAATACCGAAAGGTCCGGCGCCAGGATTGGTTACTATCTCCAAAGCCTTGCCTAAAAGAGCATCCACAAAAGCGCCAAATTGATGGGCAACGAGTGGATCACCGGAAGGAAGATCAAAGTCGAACATCCCCGCTGCAGCGCTGAGTGCGAGGAATTGGCTAATGCTCACGGGCGGAACCTGCGGATGCTGCAGCAAATCGAGAATCCATCCCAGATAGACATAACTGGCGTCAGCATCATCGGCATGTCCCTTCTGCCAGAAATTCCAATCTCCATTGCTATCTTTAAAATCATCAATGGTATTTTCAGGGTCAGAGGGGCAAATTAAAATGGACGGATCACTGTTGTAGTTGGGATACCAAGACGTGACCATGGGCGCCACGGCAAATTCTAAGGCATCGGTACCGATGTCGGGCCAGTTGGGTGCGTTTGAATTGGTCGCCTGAATGGGAGGCCAATAGTCTTTTTGTTCATCGGCATAGAGCTTAAAAATCGTACCCCATTGTTTGAGGTTGTTTTGGCAGGATTTGCGTCGTGCCGCTTCACGGGCGCGGGCAAGAGCCGGCAACAAGATGGCGGCAAGAATACCGATGATGGCAATGACCACCAACAATTCAATGAGTGTAAAGCCTTTTCGCTTCATAATACTTTTCCTTGTTTACGTTCTTAACATAAAACCAGTTCAACATTACCTTCTGAATAAATAAGCCACAATATGAGTGTTCTCGGAAAATTCACCTCCTTTTTTAAAATGATTCAACGCTTAAAACTTTTTTGAATTATAGTGCGAATACACCAATATATGAATGTTGAGCGCCGAAAATCAATTTTATTTTGTGCAATTTTTGGGTCGGCAACAAAGGCTCCCGTCATCACAAGTTGCAGACGGCGCGGAACAAGTCATTATTTAAAAGTATTATAAAACCGCCAGTACCGACTCAAAATAACGATCTTCATAATAAGGCCGATTTTGACGTTCCGCGTCCGGGTAATTTTGGAGCAGCGTCTGCAAGAGCGCAATGCGGTTTTCGGGAGAAGGGTGGGTGGCGAAAAGTGCCAGTGATCGGTTTCCGCCCTGTTTCTGATCCAAATCCATCAACTTGTTCATGAAGGAAATCATGGCTTCCGGGGGATAGCCGGCGCGATATAAGATGTCCATTGCCAAACTGTCTGCTTCATGCTCCTGCTGCCGGCTGAATCGGGCGCTGACACCGGTAGTAAAGAGCTGCTTAGCCAGGGCAGCGGCGGCGCCCGGATTTTCGCCTAAGGCGATTTGCGACACCACCTCCATGCCTGTCTGACGCGTAATCATTTCACCATGATGGCGCGCGCTCACATGACCGATTTCGTGGGCCATGACCGCTGCCAACTCCGCTTCGTTGGAACAAAGCTTCATCAAGCCCGTGTACACATACATGTACCCGCCGGGCAAGGCGAAGGCGTTAATGGTTTCCGGCGCTTCAATCACCTTAAAACTGTAGGGAACATCTTGGCGAGGCGCCACGGCGGATAATCGCTGCCCCACCTCGCTTACATACTGTGACATGGCGGGATTATTCAAGAGGACCGCCTCTTTTTCAATTTCTTGGGAGAATTCTTGTCCGAGTTTAATCTCTTTTTCGGTGCTCACAAAATTCAAATTAGAAATGACACCGCCGCCACCGCCGGAACTGCCGCCGAGGCTTAGTCCGGTGTATTCTTCTAAGGTGGCACAGCCGCACAATACAAGCAGTGCGGCAAATAAAGACATAACTATCACTCTGTAGGGCATTTTAGATCCTCTTCGTCTTTTGGGAAATAAAGCTAAGCAGAAAGCCTTTTGCTATCAGCGCATGAACCTAATCTTAAAGCTCTGTTTAAAAGCTAGGGGCGTTTGGGGCGCAACCAAAGCATTTTTAACGTTGTAGACCACTTCTATCGTTTTGGTTCCTTCTTCAATTGTACCATCACTGCGAAGGGATAAGGGAAGCGACTTGCCCGGAGCAAGACTCAAAGTTTTCGGAAAGACTACGCCGGGCGTGCTGCTTTCATATTCCAATTCTAATGCGATATCAGATTGATTGTAGACCTTCAAGACGCGCGTGTTTTTGCCGGGCAAGGTACATTCAGTGCCGCTGAAATGGATGATCCCTTCAACCAAGGGACGCAACCACAGCTCCCGACCCACGAGCGTGCCGCCGCCAACGGCGACGGTGCGCCGCTCAAACAAGGCCTCTTTCAGGGCTTCCGCTGTCACGTCTTCAGCAAAGATCAGGGTCATCGTTCGG
>JAAYJI010000177.1 GCA_012523015.1 Candidatus Hydrogenedentota bacterium | reverse complement strand
GCTGAGCAGAAAGCGCGGGCCGGGATCATGAGCACGGAAAGCTTTGAAGGCGAAAATGCATGTAATCGGCAGAAAAAGCGTCAAAGGCAGCCAGTCGATGGGTAGGTTGATCAGGTAATACCAGGGCCATTGTGCATGACTGACTCCCAGCAGAAAGCGGCCGAGGGTTTGTCGGAATAGATTGGACGCCAGCGTATCGGATACGGTGCTTTGGATCGCGCCGGCGAGTGCGCGGTGAACGGGGATCATCCAGACGGCATAGACGAGGGCGATAAGGAAGAAGCCGGCGGCGAGGTGCAGCCATGCTTCTTTGCGATAGGTGCTGCGCCAGCTTTGTACGACGACCAATAAGCCGGGGAAAACGAGTACGCCCGGGCCTTTGGCAAAGACGCCTGCCAAGACGGCTGTGTAAAAGAAGAGGAGCCATCCCCAACGGCGTCCTTGGGTCCAGCGCCAATAGGCATAGAGCGCTGCGGTTAAGCAGGCGGTGAGCAGCATGTCGATTTGTCCGAATCGGGCATTCCACCAGAAACGCTGCATGGTCATGAGGATGAGCATGGACCAGAACGCCACAGGGGGCGTATAGAGTGCTCGTGCCAAGAGTCCGGTGAAGAGGAGCACGACCAAGGCAGCGATAAGAGAAGGAAGCCGCGTTGTGATGGGTGTGACCTCGCCCTTGCCGGTCAAGGTGGAGCATAGAGCGATACTCCAGAAGAAGAGGGGCGGCTTTTCTTTGTAGGGGATGTTGTTGACGTGGGGGACCCAATAGTCACCGGACTGGAGCATCTCCCGAGCGATGAGTGCATAGCGCGGCTCATCGGGGGGCCACAGATCGTAGCTGCCCAAACGAAAAGAAAAGAGCGGGATTGCGTAGAGGAAGAGGAGGATCAGATGGTATTTGCGGATGTTCATAGGCGGTGACTCGGCGCGTGTGGGAAAAGCTTATTCTCCGATGACGCTGAGATGGCGGTGAAGCTTTCGGTAGGCTGTAGGGTGATCGCCGTAACCTCTTCACTTTCGATGAGGAGATAGCGGCGGCGCAGCCACGCCACACCGATAAAATCGTAGAGCACCCAAAAGAAACGATTTCGAAAATTGTATTTGGATTGTCCCGCTTTGCGCGGGTGATGGCGTATGGGTACTTCAATGACCCGTAAGCCTGCATTTTTGACCATGGCCGCGAAAAAGCGATGTACCCCGTGGAAGGGCAGCAGATGTGGAATACATTCCCTGCGGAAGCCTTTGAGTCCACAGCCGGCGTCGCGGATGCCGTCATCCACAATCTGCCTGCGCACGAGATTGCCGCAATAGGAGGAAAGCAGTCTGCCCCATGAATCTTGGCGGTTTTCGCGATAGCCGCAGACACAATCGGCTTGGGCGAGGGCATCAACGATTTTGGGAATATCGGCAGGATCATTTTGAAGATCACCGTCCAAGGTAATAATGTATTCACCTTGCGCGCTGCGCATACCGGTGAGCAAGGCGGCGGATTGACCGCTGTTCTTTCTCATTTTGATATAGCGCAGGCCCGTATAGCGCTGCATAAGCTCGTGCATGGTAAATTCAGTGTTATCGGTACTGGCATCATCAACAACAATACATTCTCGGGCGGGATAGGCCTCTTCAAGGAAGACACGGAAGATTTGATCGATTAGGTCTGGAAGGTTTCCGGCCTCATTGAACGCGGGAACGACAACAGAAAGAGCGTGTTGCATTTTGTGACTCCGAATAGACATCGAGTAGTCTGAACCGGGGAAAATAGATACTTAGGAAAGTGGCCGTATCTTATCACAACGCCCGCCGATATACAATCTATTAGCGCTTTTTCTTTCACCGGACGGAAAGGAAATAAGGGAAAGAAAAAAGGGGTCGGGGACGCAATGAAAGGCGCCCCGCAACCCCGGAGTGAACGTAGGTCGGCACAGCCTTTCGGTCGAAGGGCGCAAAGGGCTGGCACACAGGCTTTTTGAAGGTCTGTTTGATGTAAAAAGGCTTAAACGGTGAAAGGCTCGCGCATGACGCGGTAACGCATACGATTGGCGGCTTCGTCGCCGGGGAATTCTTCCCGTTCTGGATCCCAGGTGACGGGACGGTTCAGACGCAGTGCAATATTGGAACAGTGGCACGCCGTGATGGAGCGGTGCGCCGATTCCGCTGTAGACTGGGGCTGTTGTCTGGATTTGATACAGTTCAAGAACTCGCGTACATGGTTGTCTGCGGGATAGCCGCCTGCAAAATGGCGGCCTGTAGCCAAGGACGCGGGATAGGTTTCGATGATGTTATCGTCACCTGTTTCGAGCCATCCTTCATCGCCTTCAAAGCGCACAGGACAGGATCCGAAACGCAATCCTTTTTTAATGATGAGCCGCACCCCATTGGCGTACTTGGCTTCAATATCGCCTTCTGGATTGATGGCTTCGTAGGTGATGGGGGAGGTGTGATCCATGCCCAGCGCCCATTGGCATAAGTCGATGGTGTGGGAGCCCCATTCGGAGATGGAGCCGCCGGAGAAGTCTCCATGGGTCCGCCAAAATCCCGTATGATATTCTTTGTTGTAGGGTCGCCATGCGGCTCCGCCCAGCCACAGATCCCAAGCGACATCTTCATAGGCAGGCGTCGGTTCCGGAGGCAGCACTTTGAATTGCATGTGCGAATCGGGCCATGCCTTTTCCGCGTAGACCGTGTGGATCGTTCCCAGAGCGCCGGAAGCGGCAAGTTCACGGGCAAACATAAAGTTGCCGACGTTGCGCCGCTGCGTGCCGCACTGGAAGATCCTTGCATAGCGTTTCACAGAGTCCGCCACGGCTCTGCTTTCGGCAATGGATACGCTGAGCGGTTTTTCGCAATAGATATCTTTGCCCGCACGGGCGGCATGGACGGAGACAAGAGAATGGTTATTGTCGCCTGTGGCGATCATGACGGCGTCAATATCGGGCTGGGCGATGAGCTCACGCCAATCGATGTAGGCGCGGCAATCTTCATTGCCGTAATGCTCGTTGACACGCTGTTGCGCGTCTTTTCTTTTTGCCCCTTGCACATCACAGACAGCAACGACGCGCACATCCGGATATTGTAAGAAGGCGTTCAAAATATATCTTCCGCGGCCGTTGATGCCGATGGCGCCCACATTGATGCGGTCGTTGGCGGTGACGGGCGCCGCAGCGGCGAAGCGCGAGGAAGCGAGTGCCAACGCGGTGCCTGCTGCGCTTGCTGTCGTGCTGAGAAAATGACGTCGCGATAGGGTTGAAAAGGTTTTCATTCCAGTATTCCTTTTGTGTGTAGACCTTGAGTTTGTGGTTATTGTTGCGGTGCAACCCGTTTGATTTTGATGTCGCGGATACGGATTTTCATGGGCGGCCCCTGATGGAGTTGGAAGCCGATGAATCCGCGTTTGCGCGCTTTAGGCGAATGATCGGTGACCTCGTGCATTTTATGGCCGTTAATGCGGCTGTAAAAATGGTTGCCCCGCACGTGTACTTCATATTCGTTCCATTCGTGGTGATCAATATAATCCAAGAGCACCTCTTCTGCGGCAAAGCGGCGCGCATCCAAAGCGTCATCTTCCTTGACCACGACGGCTTCACCCCGCCGCGCCAATACGCCGCGTCCGCCTTCTTCATAGCAGATTCCCGTGATCCAGTCTTCGGTGGAGAGGTCGGCTTGATAGCCGCGCAGCCGGTTATCATCAAAACGTTCGGATCTGAATTGAAGCCCCGAATTCGCCCAATCACTTTCTACTTTGTAGGTGAACTTAATATCGAAATCGGCGGGCGTGTCTTCAGTCCAGATCAAGAACACATTACGCGCCAAGGTTTTATCGGCCCGTGTTTCGCCAACAATCGCGCCGTCATCGACATACCAAAAATCGGGATCGCCTGACCAGCCCGCTAAGGAGCTGCCGTTAAAGATGGACACAAAAGTTTCATCCACAATCGGCGCGTCTGCCGTCTGCGCCTCTTCTGAGGTGAAAGGCGCGATAGCGTCGTTGTACGCCTCTTCCGTCATGGCGCCGCGCAGCTTGTCGAGCGCCAAACCCGCTTCCGCTTTGACCGTCTCATCCGAGCAGAGGGGATAGACCATCTGCACCGCTTCGGCACTGTCTAATTCTGCGAGTCCGGATAAGATCAGTTTGCGATCGTCGGCATTCCGTGCCCCGTCCAGGAGAAGGCGGTAGGCGGCGATGGCAGCGTCTTGAGGCAGTGCGTTGACGCGCAGCAGGCGTACGGCGCCGCGCAGGGCTAGGACGCGATGGGTCGAATGCTCGGAGGATGTGAAAAGGGCGGCGAGATCTGCAGCAGCTGCGGGATCCGGCCAGGAGGTGAGCACCCGTACAGCGGCATCCACCAGGGCTTCCGAGTCGTTGGTGATATAGGATTTCACGATCTCGTAGGCGCGGGTGCCTGCAATGCGTCCGAGTACACGGAAGAGAGAGGCGCTCGCATCAGCGGAAGCGTCATCCAAGGGCGCGATCACTTTGTTCAACAGGTCGTCGGGGATGGAGCCTGCGGCAAAATTTACCAGTCCGCCTTCGGGCACGGTCACCGCCTCTGCAGCATCGCGGCGGGTGAAGTCTACGATAAGCTGTTTCGCCTTGCCCGGAGCGGGATCGCCGAAGAGGGCGCTGCCCACGGGGAAGGAGAAGGTCGATTCTGCGATCTTCTCGCGCACGACTGCGGTAACGTCTTTAAATTCGCCATCGGGCAGATCGCCGTAGCGCGCCCGTTGAATAATGAGCTTTGCTTCTTTGAGCCCGGCGTGCTGGATTAAGGCGACCAAGGCATTCTCCGCTTCGCTGCGGCCCGTGTCGCCTTCCATGGTCAGCAAGAGGGCAAGCATGGGATCAATAAAGGCGGTGTCGCCGAGCATGCCCAAGGCTTTAAAGGCGGCGGCTCGTGTCCCTTCATGATTGCACTCTTCGAGGATGGCAGGTGCCGCGGCGACGATGTTCCGTTGTACAAGCACTTCGATGATGCCTGACCGCTCTTCCATGGGCAAGCTGGTCAGCGACGCGACGAGCGCGCCTTCCATGTCCGCTCCCTGCAGACGTCGCAGCGTTTCCACGGCGGCCTGTCTGATTTCACGGCTTCCGTCTTCGCCGAATATGCGGGCGAGGGGTACAATCGCTTCTTCATTGCCATAGACGGCGATGGCTTTCATGGCGGCAATGCGCTGATCGTCACGGGTGTCTTTCAATAGGTCGAATAAGAAAGTCTGTTGCAGTGCCTCGTTGCGCCGTGACAGGGACTCCAATAAAGGCACTTGAATATCTTTGTCCAACTTGTGGAATAAGTCGGCGAATTGGGCTGCAGTACCTTCTGCTTCCAGTTGGGCTACGGCGGCGATGGCTTCTTGGCGCAAGAAGAGATCATCTGATTGGATGGCGTGCAGCACGGCTTCCGTTGCTTCTTTGGGCAAAGCTTTCAACAGGCCGCGAAATGCGCCGGCGCGGATGTGATCCGCCCACTTGTTTTCCAGCAAGGGATAATAGTAGGCGGCGGCATCTTCCGGGCTGCCTGCGGCGTTCAAGTTCTCGGCAAGGAGGAGCAGGGCTGTGGCGCCGATCCGCTCGATCTCTGTATCGTCAGCTTTACACATTTCTTGTAAAAATGCAGCAGCTTGATCACCGCCGATCCGTGCCAAGGCGGTGGCAGCCAGTTCCAGCATTTGTTTGTCTTCAATCTTAAGCTCGGCGATGATGGCAGGCACGGCTTCTTCCACTTTACGGTCTGCCAGCGTATCCATGATCCCTAGCTTCACTTTGCGCGGGGCATTGGGCAGCGCCTCCAAGAGGGCGGCGTCGACTTCGGCATAGGGCATAGGCGCCAAAGCACAGCGCGCTAAATGGGCTTTCTTTTCATCTTGGAACAGGGCAACGAGGGCGGGCACCGTATCGACGGTTCCGATGACGGCAAGGATTTTTGCCGCCCCATATTGTTGTCCCCATTCTTCGCCGTGCTCCAAGGCATCCAAACATTCCTTTTCTACGGCGGCGCGCGCCTCGGGACTGCTCAGCGCTTTTTGAATGGGTTCGTCTAGGTTCAGTTCGACGCCGTCTTCGTTTTGTGCGAAGGCGAATCCGGCAAGCAAACAGAGGGCTGCCGTGAAAATAAGAGGGTGTCGCAAATACATGAGTTCACCTTTCCCGGTGGTTTAAGAATTGGCTGACATAAACACCATAATCCGATGGAACGCGCCCATGCGCTCTATCCCGTTGACGGGCTGATTATGGCTTCCAACATTCATGCGAACAATAGCAGTAAAACGAAAAGGGACAGGATGAATAAGCTTCACCCTATCCCTTGTCTGCTGGTCTAGGATTGGGTCCATGCGCCGGATGCGGCGCTGTTGAGTACGGCTTCACAAACGACCTGAGTTTCCAAGGCGTCTTTGAAGGTGGGCGCGCAAGGCTCACCGCTTTCAAGAGATTTCATAAAGTCCGCCGCTTGGTGAATAAAGGAGTGCTCGTACCCGATTTGCAAGCCCGGTACCCACCACCGTTCCATATACGGATGGTCGCCGCCGTGGTCGCTCACATGGATGGAGCGCCAGCCGCGCAGGGGACCCGGGTCGTTGTGATCGAAGATTTCGAGGCGGTGCAGGTCGTGCAAGTCCCAGCGCAGGGAGGCATGCTCGCCGTTAATCTCTAGGGTGAAGAGCGCTTTATGCCCGCAGGCATAGCGTGTGGATTCGAAGAGGCCCATGGAACCGTTTTCGAAGCGGCATAAAAAGGCGCAGGCATCGTCAATGCCGACGGGCTCCGGTTTGCCGGTCAATACGTGCATCCGCTCTTTGATAAAGGTTTCCGTCATGGCGCTGACGGTGGTAATGCTGCCGTTCAGCCAGAGGGCAGTATCAATGCAGTGGGCAAGGAGATCGCCTGTTACGCCGGATCCGGCAGCGTCACGATCCAGACGCCAATTGGACGCGCCGCCTTGGGGTACACTTTCGGAAATGCACCAGTCTTGTAAAAAGTTGGAGCGATAATGGAAGATCCTGCCCAATTTGCCCGAATCAATAATGGCTTTGGCAAGGGACACTGCAGGGATTCTGCGGTAGTTATACCAAATGGTGTTGGCAACGCCCGCCTTTTCCACGGCGTCGACCATCTCTTTGCCTTGGGCAACATTCAGCGCAAGGGGCTTTTCACAGAGGATCATCTTGCCGTTTTCTGCTGCCGCCAGCGCGATATCCCGATGGAAATTGTTGGGCGCGCAAATATCGATGGCGTCAATATCGTCGCGTTCAACGAGGGCGCGCCAATCCGTTTCTATGGAAGCATAGCCCCATTGTTTGGCGAAGGCGGCGATATTGTCTTTGTTCCGCGCACAGGCTGCCTGGAGCACCGGTTGATAGGCGAGTTCCGGGAAAAAGTTGGGGACACGATTATAGGCGTTTGAATGGGCACGGCCCATAAATCCGTAGCCGACCATTCCAATCCGAAGTTTTGACATAAGGTCTTTCCTTTCCACTCCCTGCTTCAGCAGGGTAGGCTAACTCTATTCACAGTGCGTTTATTCTGTCCAGCCGTGGGCATCACGAACAGCAATCATTGACGCCAAAATCGAGTTCCAAGTCTGAGGGTCGACTAAGGTTTCATTGGCGAACATGCAGCCGTCCCAGCAGATATGCCGGACAGTTTTCGTAATGACGCCGTTCTGATCCCGCAGCCAGAAGCCGGCATGTTTCACAATGTCCAGTTTCCCGTTGGGATCTTCGGGCAGACAGTGCCTTCCCGTTTTATCGTGACTGCCCGAGCCTTTCACGGTAGCATCATTTTGTGCCACATGAAAGTCCAGGGTCCAGGGGCGCAGGGCATTGGTCAATTTGGTGTACGCCTTTTCGAAGAGCGCCTCATTGTCCCATGTGAAATCAGCAGGGACCAAGGCATCTTCGGGGGCGTTCGCTCCCAGCAGATAGAGCAGCGTATGCGCCATGTCTGCTTGAAAGCCGAAGACGCCTTTACGATCGACCATCTCCAAGAGTTGCAGCATATAGCGCCAGCTGTGCATGCCGCCCCAGCAGATTTCGCCTTCAGCCACCAAGAGCTCGCCGTATTCCGCTGCAATGTCGCTGGCTTCGCGCAAGGTCTGGGCAATACGCTTTTGGTTCGCTTCGGGATCAGCAGACCAGGCTTCCGGGCTGACGGCGGAATCGATGCGGATCGCGCCCGTGGGACGTATACCCAATTCGCGCAATTGCTTGCCGATGACGCAGGATTTCCGTACTTGGTCGAGATACCATTTTCGGGAATCGCCTTCGCCCATGGCGCCTTCATCGCCGCCCCAGATCGGCGCGACGAGGGAGCCAATCTTCAAGCCCCGCCCTGCGATATCGTCGGCCAAAGCCTTGACGCCGTCGGCGTTGATGTCGATGCTGATGTGGGGATCGGAGAGGAACAAATCGATGCCGTCGAAACGGACCCCGTCCACTTCCGCTGCCGCGGTCAGGTCGAGCATTTGTTCCAAGCTGATGGTCGGTTCTGCGCCGTCGCCTTTGCCTACAAGTCCGGGCCACGCCGCGTTATGCAGTTTGGGATAGTTATTCACATGCTGTGTCATGATGATGTAATCCTCCCGTGAATTAAAGTTTTACAGGCATATTGTCATGGGCATCCGGCCCAAAATGTTTCAAAATAACGATGGGATCTGATTTGCTGGGGTTGGTGATGGTGACCCCTTCTTTGGCGGCACTTTCGGTCACAAAGAATTCGTCGTAGGTTAATTGACCAAAGCGGATCAAGGCGGGCGACTCAATATCCCAATTACCCATGGTTCCGTGCCCTTGGACAACATAGCAGCCGTAGCAGCCGCCGTCTTTCACGGTCACCGTGGCGCCGGGCAGGACGGTCAATTCTTTGGCGCTGAATTCTTTTGCCAAATAGCAAATCCATTTCTCTTCATAGCCTTGGGCGCGCATCGCTTCCAAATCATTGACAGGGATGGGATTCATGAAATGCTTTTCTTTGAAGAGCGGATCCGTGTTCTGTTCCCAATCGATGACGTCAAGCAGGTATTCATGATTGCCCTGCTCTTCTTTGGGCGTATCTTTCCAGAGTAAGTCCGTGCTGATCACTTGATCATGTACGACGGATTCATACATGGCGAAGACGTCGGAAGCTTTCTGCGGTTCATAGGTGCAGAGGCTGCCGGGGGCATGCAGTACGCCGGGCGGCACATTCCAACCCGTGCCCGGCGTCAACACGTGGGCAACAGACAGAGCAGCGATACGGTTATCGCCCTTGTCGAAATCGCGTAAGGCGGCAAGTACTTCTTCCTTGGTCACGCCCGGCACGAGTCCGAAAAAAGTATAGGGGAAATCACCGCCGTGATTGTTCAGCTGGGGCGGGAAATAGTAGGCTTCCGGTTTGCCCAGCGCATCAACGCGCGCCGCGTGGTCATCATCATGATGGATATGCAAGGGGAGCGCGCCTTGGTTGTCGAAGAATTTCGAATACATGGGCCAGCGCCCGTGGGCATCCCACAATTTACCGATAATCTGCCCTTTCAATTCGTCGATAGCATCGCGCAGCAGGATCAGTTCTGTCTTGCCGCCCTCTTCAAAGGCGATGTGGCTTAAGCCTTCGTTTTTGCTGGTCAAGGGACCGTTGTCGGCGGGCGTGGTCGATGAAAACCAACGCTCATCAATCCCGCCGCGGTTGCCGCCTAAGGCGTAATAATCGTTGGGATGTAATTTGATGCGTTTGCCGGGGACGCAAAATTCCCGTGGCACCCAGGTCGGTGTCAATCTCATAATACCTTTACCCTGTTCCAGTGCCCGTTCTGCAATTGCTTTGGCTGTGCTCATAGTCGTTCTTATTCCTTTTCTTGGTCTATAATTTTACTAACCCTTGGATCAACTATAGCAAATAACCCCGTGTCTTTTGCAATAGATGCGCGGCGCTTGGCTGCGCAAATCCACAGGGCTGTCGATCAGTACGCTCATCATGAGAATAAACCAATGAGCGGGGAGCGATCAACTCTTAAGGGGGCGTGTCAAACCCCCGCTTTTGGATCCATTCTGCCCATCCTGTCCATAAGATAGAACCACCTCCGCCATACATTTAGTTATCGCATTATATTTCTTTATCTTCATATAAAACATACGGTTAGATAAAAAGTGGATTTTTTTAATGATACATTAAAATTAAGACACTTGGCACTTCCGAGCGAAGGCGTCTCAAAATAGTGTAACTATATTTTCCACTGTCTCACAATACCTATTGTCTTAGATGGTTATTGCAAAAAGCATGCGCGATAGGATCGATCGATGACGGAGAAATTGGAATAAAGTCTGAAGCGCACCTGTTTTTCCGAATAGAAAATCTTGAGCGAACCAAATACTAAGAAGGTCTGCGATCATGGGTAGATTTCAAGTTACGGATTTGGATAAACAAGTTTTTGCAGCAGTGTTTCTCGCCCTGCTTTTGTTGCTGACCGGGGCGCCTAGTCATGCCGCCGTATTGCGGGTAAACGGGCATCCGCTGCCGGCACACCCGATGGTTCTTCTTGGGCAAATGCCTTTAAAACCATTCAGAGTGCCGTGGATGCCGCGAATACAAGCGATGAAATCTGGGTGACACAAGGCACCTATACCGGCACGACCGCTTCTGTGGTTGATCTTTCTGCAAAGACGCTTGCCCTCTATGGCGGTTTTGCAGGTACCGAAACGAATCGCGACGAAGGTAATTGGGAAGACAATCACACGGTCATTGACGGTCAGGGAGAACGGCGGTGAGTGACTTCAAACAGCGACTGCTCTATAAACGGCTTCACCTTGCAAAATGGAAAGACCACGTATGGCGGCGGGATGTATTACGGCACGGCGACGAACTGTACCTTCACCGGCAATACGGCGTCCTTCGGCGGCGGCGGGATGTATGACGGCACAGCGACCGACTGTACCTTTACCGGCAACGCGGCCAAGTACGGTGGCGGCGGGGTGTCATGGGGCACGGCGAGCAATCGTACCTTCATCAACAACTCGGCCGAGGACGATGGCGGCGGGATGTATAAGGGCACGGCGGTCAACTGCATCCTCTGGAGCAATTCTCCAGATGACGCATACCGAACAAGCGTGAGCTATTCTTGCCTTAGCGCTGCTTATGCCGGAATGGGTAATATTGTTGGCAATCCCGACTTTGTAAATCCTTCGTCGGAAGATTTTCGTCTAAGCTCCACTTCGCCCTGCATTGATGTGGGCACGTCGGACGGAGAAGATATTCCATCAACGGATATGGATGGAGTGCCTCGCCCTCAAGGAGCAGGCATCGATATGGGTGCCTATGAATATTACAGCCCTGTACCTGTGCCTGACGTGGTGGGTAAACCCCAAGGAGAGGCAGAAACGCTGATCTTAGGAGCCGGATTGGTTGTCGGCGAGGTGGTCGTGCAATATAACAACATGGTTGCTGTAGACCGCGTTATCAGCCAAGACCCGACGGCAGGCGCTGAGGTCTATGGGGACCGCCCTGTTGATCTGATTATATCTTTAGGCCCTGAATCATTTAGCGTCGTTTTCGATTTAGCCGGGAAAGGCACGCGTACAGGCGGCGGTGACCTGGAGCAGACCCTGGTTTATGGCAGTGCCGCCGCCGCTCCTGAAGTCCAAGGCAATACGGGTTGGATCTTTGACGGATGGGATGTCGCCTTCGATGTCATTATTTCGGATTTAATTGTGATAGCGCAATACACGCCGGTAAATGAAGGCGAAGGCGAAGAGTCCGTCGAAGGTGAGATACCCGTAGAGGGCGAAGAGCCCGGCGAAGGAGAAGAACCCGTCGAAGGCGAAGAGTCCGTAGAGGGTGAAGAACCCGTTGAGGGCGAAGAGCCCGCTGAAGGTGAGATACCCGTCGAAGGCGAAGAGCCTGTAGAAGGTGAAGAGTCCGTCGAAGGAGAAGGCGAAGGCGAGGCATCCACTGAAGGGGAGCCCGAAGAGGTGGAGGATAGCTGCGGTTGTTGCAAGAGTAATGATAAGATTCTGTCCTTACCTGAATTGCTGCACAAGGGGCTTGGTGATTGGCTGCTCATTGGCGTAAGTCTGATAGGCGTCGGCATCTTCGCGTATCGTTCGCGCTGATATAAAATCTAATCTCTACTATAAGGACCGTCTCGATGGTGAGGCGGTCCTGTTTGTTATAAGAAGGACGGGGTGGACGGGAGACGCACAAAGCCTTCCGGTGTAGGGGCGAGATTTATTGCGCCCGAGGTGTTTGTGTCATTGAGGTGCTGCGCCTAGGCATCCGCAATACCTTACTTCGCTCACGATGACCCAACGAAGCTTGAACACAGGCGGTCCCGCGAGAGCCGGGATAAGGAAAGGCTTTACTGAAACTAAAGCTTAATGCTATTCTTCAGGGATAATATGTGGACGACAATAACCGTTTCGCCTCCGAAGGGGCTTAGCAATGAACAGGAGCAAACAATGGCATATATTCTTGCGTTGGATCAGGGCACCACGAGTTCACGAGCCATACTCTTCGATCAGAACGGGCGGGTACGGTCGCTGGCGCAAAAAGAATTCACCCAGCATTATCCCGAACCGGGCTGGGTAGAACACGATCCGGAAGAAATTTGGTCGTCCCAAATCACTGTTGCCCTTGAAGCAATGGGCAAGATCCATGCATCTGCCCAAGACATTGCCGGGCTGGGCATTACCAATCAACGGGAGACCGTGGTCGTCTGGGATCGCGACACGGGCAAGCCAATTTATAATGCCATTGTTTGGCAGGATCGCCGCACAGCGGAAGAATGTGCACGGCTGAAAGAAGCGGGCTTTGAAAAGGGGGTGCAAGAAAAAACTGGGCTCCTACTTGATCCTTACTTCTCCGGGACGAAGATTAAGTGGATTTTGGATCATGTGCCCGGAGCACGGGAGAAAGCTGAAGAGGGGAAACTCGCCTTCGGCACCGTTGACAGCTGGCTCATATGGAAACTGACGCGGGGCAAGCTCCACATTACCGATGGGAGCAACGCTTCCCGTACGCTCCTCTTTAATCTGCATACAGGCGCTTGGGATGATGGATTGCTTGGCATGCTCCAAATCCCTAAAAGCATGCTCCCTGAAGTGAGAAATTCCAGTGAGCCTTATGGCGTGACAGGCGCGGATATCTTTGCGTCGCCCATACCCATTGCCGGTATGGCAGGCGATCAACAGGCCGCCTTGTTCGGACAATTATGCGTGGAACCGGGCATGGTGAAAAACACCTACGGGACCGGCTGTTTCATGCTCATGCATACAGGAGAGCAGCCCATCGCTTCCACCAATAAACTGCTAAGTACTGTGGCGTGGATGCTTGACGGAAAGCTGCACTACGCCCTTGAGGGCAGTGTATTCATTGCGGGCGCTGTGGTGCAGTGGCTGCGTGACGGCTTAGGTTTGATTCAGTCCTCCTCAGACATAGAAGCGCTCGCTGCGCAGGTTAGCGATACGGGCGGTGTCTATCTCGTGCCTGCCTTTGCAGGGCTGGGCGCGCCCCATTGGGATCCCCATGCGCGGGGACTCATCGCAGGGCTGGCGCGGGGAACAACGGCGGCACACCTCGCCCGGGCCGCCCTCGAAGGCATCGCCTATCAAGCAGCGGATGTCGTCAATGCCATGGCTGCTGATGCTGATTGTGCTATTCGAGAATTGCGCGTTGACGGCGGCGCTTCCGCCAACAACCTGCTCATGCAGTTTCAAGCCGATGTCTTGGATACGGTGATCGTCCGGCCGCAGCTCCTTGAGCCGACCGCCTTGGGCGCTGCCTATTTAGCGGGATTGGCTCTTGGCTTTTGGGATAATCTTGATGCGG
>JAAYJI010000176.1 GCA_012523015.1 Candidatus Hydrogenedentota bacterium | reverse complement strand
TACCAACATCTATAATATAGTGTATCGTTTACGGCATAATAAAGTCAAATAGCTGCGCCGAGCGGCAACAGGCGCTTGTCCTGTCCTTCCGCTCAGACCGATGTCAGGGAATCCCGTGTCCAACGTTCTTTTTTGCTCAGCAAGCCCTCAATAATGAGGTCGGTCGCCTCATCTTCATCCAAACCGCGGCTGAGCAGGGTCTGCAGCTGTCGCGAATCCACACTGCCAATCGCTGCTTCGTGGGTGATGTGAGCGCTGGGATTGCGCACTTCCACCGTTGGCACTGCCCGCGCCGCCGCCGCGTCCAACACGATTTCTTTACAGTCTACATGGCCGCGGGAACGGTCGCCTGTCGCAACAAGATCACTGTAAATTTCTGCTTGGGCACGGTCACGCAAAGCGATGTGGGAGATGAGCGCCGCCCGCGCGTCTGCTCCTTCCAACAGCGCTTTTTCACCTATAATAATAGAATCATCTTCGCGGCCGTTGATGCGCGTGGTCATTTCGACCACGCTCCGCGCATGACACACCGCTTCATAGAGGAAATCGATTTTGCCGGCACGGCCCTTGATCAATTCAAATTCGGTCGTGAATTCAGCGTCCTCGTGAACAGTTACTTGGGTGCGCGGGATGACCGATACGCCGCCGGAAGCGCCATGCACATGCCGTTCGAAATAGGCGTAGCGCGCGCCCGGCTCCACGACGATGGTAGCGTCCATGGTGTGGCGCACATTAAGCGCGTTCGGGAAGGTGCAGTGAGCGAGGAAAGAGGCACGGGCCTCTTCTTCAATACGAATGTCCAGATTGATGTGTTGGCGGCCTGTTTCCGGCAGCACACCGAAACAGATATGAACGGGTTTTTCAAGCTGCACGCCCGCGGCCAACCGTAAGATGCCGTTAATCCCCTCATCCGTTTCTTCCACATCCATGTGGAGCCCGGGAACCAGCTTCAAACCGACCACATGGTTCTCATGGATTTCGATGCGCGCCACGTCGCTGCCAAAACCATGTTCAGAATCCATACCCACGGAGGCGAGCAGCTCCGCCACAATATCTTTTGTACTCATGCTTTTATCTCCGCAGCCAGGGGTTGGTTCACGTGGTCACAGACAAAACATTTATCGACGAAATATTTGCCAACTTTGTTGACGCAGCCCTGTTCTTGGAGTTTGCCTTGGCAGATAAGAAAAGCGTGGTCGGCTTGGGCAAGGACAGACATGCTGTGGGTGATCATGATCACGGTCACCCCCTGATCCTTCAAGCGGCGCAGTCCTTTAAAGATATACTGTAAGGCTTCTACATCGATGCCGGAATCGGGTTCATCCATGAGAATCAACCGTGGTTCCATGGCAAGGATGGAAGCCAGTTCTATGCGTTTGCGTTCACCGCCGCTTAAGGTGCGGTCCACGCTGCGGTTCACATAACGATCCGGATCCAGACCCAGCGCCTCCAATAATTCCCGTACATAAGACAAATCTTTACAGGCGGAGCCGGCCGTTATAAAACGTGGTACCGACAGTCCTTCAAAGCGGGCAGGTTCTTGCCAAGCCAGTGTGATGCCGCGCCGCGCCCGTTCAAAGACGGGCATACCCCGCAGCGATTCATCATTGTAAAGGATATCCCCGTCGTAGGTGGTGTAGCCTTCCAGACCCATGATAGCGCTGGCAAGGGTTGATTTGCCCGCGCCGTTGGGGCCGATCACGGCGTGGATATGCCCCCGCCAAAAATCGATGGAGAGATCGTCTAAAATGCGTTTACCGTCGAAGGACAGGCTCAGATTACGGACAGACAAAATATTCATAGGTATTCCGGTTTCTGTGAGAAGCTTTTGTTGTCACCCATTGTGTATACGTAAATGAGGAAGGTAAGTTGTGCCGGCACCGCGCCGCAATGCTGTCTATGGTACCACAAAAACCCGGCGCTATGTCTACATGGTCTGATCTATTCACTGCGCTGCCCTTTAAAAAAAGATGTAGGAGCAATGCACTGCCCTTTCTAAAATTCTTGTTGCTCGCTGGTTGCCAACTTTATAGTTGGGAACCCAATAGGGCGCGAAATTTCATTTCGCAAAATTCCACAAAGGCTTTGATCGTCCATGCAATCTGTGGCGTATGCCCAAGGCCCAAGTTGTCGGTGGCGGTGCGGGCGGTGCGGGCGCAATCCCTAGGTCTTGCTCTATGCCCGCGTCGCTGCAACAC
>JAAYJI010000175.1 GCA_012523015.1 Candidatus Hydrogenedentota bacterium | reverse complement strand
TCTGTTTTCCCCCCAGCGCGATAATCAGCACGCCAGCAGGAATCGACGCTCCCCGTTTTCATCAAAGCCTCGACCTGCGCAAAGCGCTCTGTCGATCCCGGCGCATACACGGCATAGGCGAGACCGCCGTGTTTGCGCACAACGGAGAACGTGGGAATGTCGCTGGGGCCGTCAGCAATATAGATCATATTGGAAAAGGGTACACGCCGTTCCTCCTCGGGAATAGCGTCGTTGACGGAGATACCTTCCTCTTTGTTGATACCTTTGTTGATCTCAAAAAGGGCACGGGTTTTCGTGGTATGGTCTAAAAAGCCTGCGATCTGGGTTATTTCACCGGCTACAGGCATGTCCACGGCCATGATTCCCGGCGGCGCCGGTGTTTCAATGAATTCGCTTGCCCAAACACCGCTCAAATAATCGGCAACAGAGGAGCCGCGAATCAATTCTGCCAGTCCGGTACTGACCACATAATGTTCCAGACGCAGATCACGGTCTTTGTAGTTGGATGCTTCTAAAATCTTCGTCAACCGCGTAAAAATATCGGGGATCCCGTCAAAGAATTCGATCTCTTTGCCCAATTCGCGCAACTTGGCATTGGATAGCCCTTTCATGATCCCCTGTTGCACATAGGTCAGAAAATGACCGAGATAACAGGTATCATTCTGCACGCGAATATTGTTTTTGGCATAATAGGCCGGCAGGGAATTGACTTCTTTCCAGAAAGTGTCCGCATCGATTCCGTAATGTTTGAAGATCGGATCTTGCATGTAATGGGGCGCGAGGGTTTGGTCGAAATCCCAAATGACAGCAATTATATTTTGTAGAAACAGCCCTTTTGTCATAATAGCACCTTTAAGAATGCATCAGTATAACGAATGGAGGCATCATATCCATAACACGTATAATGTCGAAGAATAGAAAAGCCTCGTGCCAACGAAGGCATCAATCAAATTTATTCCAATTACGAATGAAAGTGTTTTATGGATAATAGCAATGCTGTTCTGCCCGAGAATCCCCAGCCTGTTGTGGCAATTGTACACTGCAAAGATTATGAGCCCCGCCGTGTCGACGAATCTGTAGCACAGGGGATTTCCTTATTAGGCGGGATCGAAACATTTGTGAAATCGGGGGAAAAGATACTGCTTAAGCCCAATCTGCTCAGCGGGAAATCGCCCGACAAGGCGGTGACTACCCACCCCGCTGTTTTTGAGTCTGTCGCAAAACCATTCTTGGCCTGTGGCGCACGTGTTCATTATGGCGATTCTCCCGGTTTTGGCAAGCCAAGCGCTGCAGCACGGCGCGCCGGATTACAGGCTGTTGCCGAATCTTTAGGAATTGACTTTGCAGATTTTCAAAATGGCACGACCATCTCATTTCCTGAAGGCAAACTTTGCAAACAATTTGTTATTGCCAAGGGTGTGTTGGACTCAGAAGGCATCATCTCGCTGTGTAAAATGAAAACCCATGCCCTGACCCGTATTACCGGCGCAATAAAAAATCAGTTTGGCTGTATACCCGGCATGTTGAAAGGAGAGTTTCACGGGCGCTTAAGCAAGCTTGAAACCTTTGCCCAAATGTTGGTGGATCTGACCGCTTATTTGAAACCGCGCTTATATGTTATGGATGGAATCACCGCCATGGAAGGCAACGGCCCCGGCAATGGCACCCCCAGAGATACGGGCGTACTGCTCTTTTCCACCGATCCTGTTGCCCTTGACGCCGTCTTCTGCCGCATGATCGATTTGGATCCTCAACTGGTCGCCACGATTGTCTCCGGAAAAGAATCCGGTCTGGGTACCTACGAAAATATCCGATTAGTCGGCGACCCTATCGAAAGCTGCATGGTTCCTGACTTTGATGTAAAGCGTGATAAAGAGCTGCGCGGGGATACGCTCAATCCTTTCCTCGTTCCGATCATGCGCCGCTATGTCATCCCCAGACCGACGATTCGCGATGAACGATGCACCCGCTGCGGCACTTGCGTCGCCATGTGCCCGGTATCGCCCAAAGCGGTGGACTTCCCCGGCGGCGATCGCGACAAAGTCCCGCGCTACGATTACAGCCTTTGTATTCGCTGTTATTGCTGTCAGGAAGTCTGTCCCGACAATGCCATTGAAATTGAAACCCCTTGGCCGGGTCGTTTGATCCACCGCTCCTAGGCTTAGGCTGCACTATGCCGCCCGGGTCAGTCCGCGGCGAGTGTACCGCCCAGACTCCGAAGCGTTACCCGTGCGCGAGCTTCCACATCGCCATTGATATCCCAAGCAAAACGAATTTGGTTCGCCCCTTCTTCCAGAATGGGCACTTCCCCTTCTGCGGTACCCCGCGCCAATTCTTCGCCTTTCTTGCCATAGAGTATCCATGTGTTTGCATCGTGTAATTCCAGACTCGTGCCGCAAAGAATTTCAACATGAAAACGCAATTCAACGCCGTTGATAGTCAACACGGGATTACGCAAAGGAAGATCTACCAAGGGCAAGGCTTTGACGGGACTCAAGGCACAGGCCATTTCCTCTTGGGGCGGCAGATTATTGCACCAGAGGGAAAAGGATTCGACCGCTTTAAAATCCACCCCTTCCCGGTAAATACTGTAGATATTTCCATAGGGCCAGGCAAGATCTGAAATCCGCTCACTTTCGAATTCGACTAAAGAGAAATAGCGCCACCCTGAAAAATCGAGGGTAATGTAATGATCTCCCGTGCCGCCGTCGCCTGTATAGGCTGCACTGAGCACTTGCAGGTTGATGAGCGCCCCGCTGCAGTCACCATGTACCCACACACCTAAAGCAGGCTTGTTCGCCAGATTTAAAGGCGGCGAGGCGGTACGACCTATTTGCGCCCAACTGCCTAGGGCTGCATCGCGTTTACTCGCCGCTGTGAAGCGGCCGCTATAATCGCCAATCTGCACGACATCCTCCGTACGCTCCAAGCTTGCTTGAACACCGTCAATCGCCTTTCTCACCGTAAAAGCATCGGGGTCGGAGAAATCCTCAACAACAACCGCTTCTTCAGAATCATAGGGCGCTACGCCCATGAGCGCTTCTATACGCAGCCACGCCTCTTGGCGGTCAAAGGGATTATCCATCGTCCACGTGGCATTCCACGCTTCCAGAGAATCCACCCGATGTTTATCGTAGAAGGCAGGTCTAAAACGAGGTGTTTCATCCTCATTTATTTCCAACACAAATTCTTTTCCGGGGCTGCGCAATTCTTTTTTGATGGATTCCGATACCGTCCCCTCGTGGCGCAGGTCTTCATAGCGTTTAAACAGTGGCATCAGCCGTTGATACATTGGCATGTCTCCAATATTTTGGGGATTAACGCCCATAAGGGACAGGCACATATCGTTGCCCAAGGCTTTACACAAGAGATATTCAATATCATCCGTGTAGGTAGGTTCTGACCATGCCGATGCAGTACCGTCCTGCCAGTTTTTCACCGCCCACCATCCCAAATTCATGGGTAGATACATGCGGGCGCCTTCTATGTTAGCGTCACAGTGTCGGTCGATGAAACGTTTGTGCGCCCGTGTCGGGTGATCCCAAGCGCCCATACGAGCGCGCACACACCACAAGTGATGATGGAAGGTGCTCATTTCGAATAAGGCAGGACGGTTGATTCGATTGGCGATTTCATAGACGAATTTTGCGCCGTAATGCCAGCCATATTCACCGCCGGCAAGAATGTCCTCCCCATCCAAAGCATCCATATACATCATGTCGAAACCACATTCATTAAAGGTATCCGCTGTATTCGCCGCTACCTCAGCCAGCAAAGAGGAATCGCCGTCGGGAGTGAAGAGCCCGAAACATTCTTTCAGCTTGTATACCGGCGCTCCCGCGGCGTGGGACGCGGCTTGAGTGCCGTGGACGCCGCGCTTGCATTCCGTAAAAGCGAAGGGCGCTTCCGAGGTCACTCCGGAAAAAACGATCAATTCATCATCAATTTGTAAAGTAACGCTGTTACGCGCGAAGAAGCCTGTTTTAAGAGAAACATCAGCGGTAGATTCTGCAACCGGGATCGTGACCGCCTCAGCATCCACGGCGTCAGTTAAGCTAAAAACCGCGTCTTTACCCAAACGAGGGTCCGGCTTCGGCGAGACATAAACCGAGTCTTTGGCAATGAAAAAAGCGTAGGTGTGAAGCCCCGCTGCGATGCCCGCGTCGTGCAGTTTATCGATAACTGCTTTCACGCTTGCCCGACCCTTGGGAAAGAGCTTGGGGTTGGGCACACAGTCACCAAAACGCAGCGATGAGCCGGTGTGGAAATCTATTTGGTTAAAACCCAATTGCTGAACGAGTTCGATCCATTCGTCTACCGTTTCTTCCGTCAAACTTCCGAAATCAAATAAATAGGAACCCCGGTTACCCGGTCTATCCAGCGCCCAAGGCCCGCCAATAGGCGGCACGGAAGCATCAAGATGTTTAGGCAGGTCTTCCGCCGCTGCCACGACTTCTTGTAATATTCCGCGTAAGGCTTCTGCCGGCGCAGCAGTAATCGCAACAGATGCGCCCGGTATCCCGAAACGTTTGAAAGCTGTTGCTAACAGATGTTTCGACGGACCGGGGATATCGACCACTTTGGTTTGCAAGTTAAGTGCCAAGGCACAAACATGAAAAGCTTCTTCAACGGTGCCTTTGATATTGAGCGGCACATTGAGAAACTCCAGCTCATCCACTGCATCATCACTAATAGAGAGTACAGACAGAATGATATAGCGCGGCAGCAGTTCAACATGTAAGACGACTTCAATTTCGTTATCCCCGAAACTGAGAATGAGCGTTTCGTCTTTTTGTTGTATCGCCGTCAAGGACAACGCCTCTTCCGCTTTTTTAAGCCGACAAAGGGGTACTTTTGCTTCTTCTGAAATGAGATTCCTGCCGGTGCTTTTATCCATGAAGGATGCCGTATGCCCTGCCTCATCCACAGTCCACCGCAGATAGTCCGTTTCTCCTACGAGGAGATCAGCAAAGGCGGTGGATATACCAAGCAACAAAATTCCATACAGAACAAATCGTTGAAGCATACTCTTTTCTCCCGTGGTCCTTTTCGATGGACAGCGCGAACAATTATTTACATGGAATTTAAATCCTTCCAAAGCTTGCCGGTGACCTATAAAGATAAGACAAAAGAAGCTCACATCCTGACCTTGTGATCCCGGCTGGTTTAGGTATCATAATCCTTTTTGTCTTTTGGGTCAATGCGAAATTCAAAATTTCGGCCGTTTAAAGAAGCCGGTTTATAGAAACAACTACCTGCTTCCTGTTCATTCTTCAAAGCCCTTCGTATATGCCCCGTAAATACTTCGTAAATTGTCGTTTCACCGTTTTTATCCCCTCGCAACAGAAAGAAAAACCTAACTTGCTTTCACCATCTTATGATTGCTATAATATTGCAACGTTTAGATTCCCTTCCCATTCCTACGTCAGGAGAGTATCCTTAATGGCAAATATTAAATCACAAAAGAAACGTATTCGTACCAGCGAAGAACAAAGACAGCGTAATGTGGCTGTACGTTCACGCGTTAAAACGATTGTCAAAACAGCGTCTGCAACGATAGCAAAGGGATCGGCTGAAGAGCGCACCACTGCTGTGCGCAGTGCCGTCTCGGCTATCGATCGGGCTTGCTCCAAGGGCATTATTCCGCCCAATCAGGCCGCACGCCGCAAGTCTTCTCTTATGTTGCGTGCCAACGAAGCGGCGCAAAGCAAAGAGTCCTGAGAAGCCGATAAAAACGGCGCTCCTGAGGCTGCGCCTGAAGTACGCAGCCGCTCTTTCAATTGAATCAATTTTTTTCTCGTACTGAGGGGTCTCATATATAGCGGGTATTTTCATACAAACCTATGGAAATACCCGCTTCTTTTTTTTCGGAAATAATGAAATAGCAATCATTTTCACTATTCCAATCTTTCGACCTTAACTTATCCCCCGCCTTTCAGTTGACAATAGCCTTGTTTTTATTGCACAATACATACTGTTTGAGACTGAACAGTTAATATCTTTACAACTAGTGCACTATACACACAGGAGATACCAGACCAATGCCGTGGTTAACATTCATGAAAGAAGTGGTTCGTTCAAATAAGACTACAGGTGCTTTAGGACCAAGCAGCAAGGCATTGGCAGAAGCGGTTACCGAAGTGGCGGGACTGTCCGGTGCGAAAACCGTGGTGGAATATGGCTGCGGCGAAGGAGTTTTTACAGAGGTCATTTGCCGAAAACTGGATCCTGAGGCTTTCTTCCTTAGCCTGGAAGTTAACGCCGCTTTGGTAGAGGTTACACGAAAGCGCTGCCCCGGAGCCTTGGTCATTCATGACGGCGCTCAAAATACGAGCAAACACCTCACCCAACACGGCAAAGATCATTGTGATGTTATTGTGTCGAGTTTGCCATGGTCGCGCTTTGATACAGCCTTACAGAATGAGATTTTAGAGGCTACGTATGAAGTGCTGGCTCCGGGCGGACGTTTTGTTACCTTCGCCTACACCTTCAGTCCGCTCTTTCGCTCAGGACGGCATTTTTTCCAAGACACCTTACCCAAGAAATTCCCCTCAGTGCGCCGTGTCGGTCCTATTTTCAAGAACTTTCCGCC
>JAAYJI010000174.1 GCA_012523015.1 Candidatus Hydrogenedentota bacterium | reverse complement strand
GCAGAACTGAGCAAACTTATGGGCGGTTTGGAAGATGTGGCGGATGATGATTTTGATGTGGATGCTGAACTCAAAGAACCCGCCATTACAAAACAGGGGGATATATTGCTACTCGCAAAACATCGCATTGTATGCGGAGACAGTACAAAGGCAGAAACTTTTACTGCTCTTATGGACGGTAAAAAGGCAAACCTTGTGGTAACAGATCCCCCTTACAACGTTAACTATGAAGGTACGGCGGGCAAAATTAAAAATGATAATATGGAAAATGAAGCGTTCTACACATTTCTGCTCTCGGCATTTCAAAACACCGAAGCGGTAATGGCACAGGACGCTTCTATTTATATATTTCATGCGGATACCGAAGGGCTAAATTTCCGCAGGGCATTTTCGGACGCAGGCTTTTATCTTTCGGGTACTTGCATTTGGAAAAAGCAAAGTCTTGTTTTAGGCCGTTCCCCATATCAATGGCAGCATGAGCCCGTGCTGTTTGGTTGGAAAAAGAAAGGTAAGCATAACTGGTATGCCGACCGCAAGCAGACCACTATTTGGGAATTTGAAAGACCAAAGCGAAATGCCGACCACCCCACCATGAAACCCGTGGCACTTTGTGCATATCCAATATTAAACTCAAGCCTATCAAATTGCATTGTCCTCGACCCCTTTGGAGGCAGTGGCAGTACATTAATCGCCTGTGAGCAGACCGACCGAATATGCCATATTATTGAAATAGACGAGAAGTTCTGTGATGTTATCATTAAAAGGTTCGCAGATTTAAGGAGTTCATATGATGATGTGTTTGTGGAACGGAACGGACAAAAAATCCCGTATATAGATTTGGTAAAGGAAGTTGAGAAGAATGAATAACTTAACACTCGGCTCTTTGTTTGACGGCTCGGGTGGTTTCCCTTTAGGAGGTTTGATTTCTGGTATTACCCCTGTGTGGGCATCAGAAATTGAGCCTTTTCCTATTCGTGTTACCACAAAACGAATACCCGACATGAAACATTTGGGTGACATTTCAAAAATAAACGGTGGTGAAATAGAGCCTGTGGACATTATAACCTTTGGCTCACCCTGCACTGATTTATCCATTGCCGGGAGGCGGGATGGGCTTGATGGGAAGCAGTCTTCGCTCTTTTATGAGGCAATCAGAATTATTAAGGAAATGAGGGATAAGACCAATGGCAGACAGCCAAGATTTATCGTGTGGGAAAATGTGCTCGGCGCATACAGTTCAGCCAAAGGAAAAGACTATAGATGCGTCCTTGAAGAAATTGTTAAAATCAAGGACGAAACCTTATCTATTCCTATGCCTGAAAAAAATAAATGGTTGCTCGCAGGCGAAATCATGGGAGATGATTTTTCCGTTGCCTGGCGAACTCTCGACGCGCAATTTTGGGGAGTCCCCCAAAGACGCCGTAGAATCTACCTTGTCTCAGATTTTGGAGGACGCACCGCACCCAAAATATTATTTGAGTCAGAAGGCTTGCTTGGGGATATTAAAG
>JAAYJI010000173.1 GCA_012523015.1 Candidatus Hydrogenedentota bacterium | reverse complement strand
TGTTTCAGGATATTCTTTACCGTGATATCGTGGTTCGTTACAGGCTTACGAATGTGGATGAGATCAGACAGAACTACCCCAAGGGGTGTCTGTTGTTTCGGCCAGTGAGTGGATGCTCTCGCCGGCAGTCAGCAGATAATAAACCGGCAAAATGCTGCCAACCCTGAGGCGGAGGCGCTACGTCATCATGAGCAGTCCGCCTACAAAAGTTCTTTACCCTGTTGATGAAGTGCTTTTTTATTGCCATTGTGGGCGTTTTGATTGAACTATTGAATGGAAACTGTAGTTGTGTTTCCTTTCATATTCGATAAAAAACACTATTTTTGTCGTGTGTAAAAGATCAATTTACAGTGCTATCAATTACGGGTTTACACTGAAACTTTTTTTCAGGTGATTTTGATAAGAATGAACTATTGGAATTAAACGAGTGATGAATTGGACAGTTGTCAAAATCCATTTTTCGGAGTGAACGTAATTACCTATTTTTAAATAAACACGATATGGAAAGAACAGTATCAGAAAAGAACACCAAAGCACAAATTTTGGAAGCATACGAAAAACTGCTGAAAAAAGTAGAAGAAAAGTCAAACGACAACCCGCGCGAGGTGCAGCAACGCACGGAGAACACGCAAACGCTGATAAAGGCATCTGAGGCATCGGGCGAAGCCATTATCAATGAGATTGGCAGGATAAAAGCGGCATTCACCTCTTCGCTCGAAACCGTGGCCTCTGAATTGACAGAGGAACGGAAGAAGCTGGAAACCATCCAAAATGCCATAAGTATTGAGGAAAAACGCCTTGATGATTTGTATGGCCTTTCAGCCACGGCCGATTCTTTCTCGGCACTCTTGCTGGCCCAGAAAGAACAGAAGGAGCAGTTTGAACAGGAGATGGCAGCCCGGAAAGAACAACTCACTTTGCAAATAGCCGAAACGCGTGCACAGTGGGAAAAAGAAACGCGTGCTCACGACGAAAATTTGAAAGCCGAAAAGGAAACCATCTCTAAACTCCGTAAGCGCGAGGAAGAAGAATATACCTATGCTACCCAACAAAAGCGGAAACAGGAACAGGATGAATACAATCAGAAGAAAATTCGCCAGGACAACGAGTTGAAAGAGCAACGTCTGTTGTTTGAAAAAGAATTTGCCGAGCGTGAGAAGTCCCTGTTGGAAAGTGAAAATGAATTGGAATCGTTGCGCTCTGCATCAGAACGTTTTCCGGCGCAATTAGCCGAAGCGTCGCAAAATGCGCGAACCGAAACAGAAACCCGTCTGCAAACCATTTATAAGTACGAGAGAGAGTTGCAGTCAAAAGAAACGCAAGGGTTACTCAATCTCAAAGATCAACAGGTGAAAAGCCTGGAGGCAAAAATAAAAGAGATGGAGGTTCAACTAAAAGAAGCCGCTTCCAAAGCCGATAACTCCGAAAAAACGGTAAAAGATATCGCGCTCAAAGCGATTGAAAGCTCCGGTAAAATGCAGGTTATAGAACGAGAAAGGGTTAAAGAGTAGCATTTTTTCAACCGATACATACATTGGCAGCGCATTGACGAGTTGATGATTTATTATGGTTATGACCCTAAAAAGATGATTGCAAGACCAACATACAACGCACAGCTAACACCTTTATCGATCAGCATCCGAAATATGTGGTCACGATGGACGAATTCTGGAAAGATGCGATAGAAGGAGTTGTTCATTTGCACAATTGCTCCATTATTTATGTATATTTACATTCGGAATGCAAATATGTATAAAATGAACCCCCGTCAAATCAGATCCGTATTAAAACTACATTCACGCGCTTCCTGGGGCTATGTGCAGGAAGAATAGGACAGGTGCTCAACCTCTCCTCCTTAGCCAATGTTACCGGTTTAACC
>JAAYJI010000172.1 GCA_012523015.1 Candidatus Hydrogenedentota bacterium | reverse complement strand
TAGGCGTCTACACTGCGCGGAACAGGCGGATAGAAACGTACGCGCGCTGCGCCGCGCTGCTGCAAGTCCTCGTATTGATCCACAAGATCGGGAGGGGTATGCCACCAGCCGCCTTCAGGGGCGCGGATAAGCATGTAGGCGCCGCCGTGGAAGGCGGCACGATGAAGGGCAGTACGGTAGTCGTCCAAGGCATAGCGTGCCGTGGGGATGTCCCCTTCGTAATAAATCGGCTCGAAAGCGAAGAGGACTTGGGACGCTGACAAGGTACCGCCCTTTTCTCCGTGGGAAGCGCGGCGCGACAGGAAGCGCGATGCCTTATGGGGATAATGCCGGTAATACGATTGCGGTTGGAGTGGAGCAGAGGCTATGGAAGCGACGCTGATGCGGATCGTATCGGCTGCGCCCGGCGAGGCGAGCGCGCCTTCCATAAAATCATAACTGAGGGGACGCGCCCCGCCCAGATCTTCCATGAGCAAGAGTATTTCGCCCGAGGGACAGGCGCTTATAAAGGCGCGGAGCACACGCAAACCAAAGGTATAGGCGCTATGTGCCAAGGTCTCGGGTGTCGTCTCCGCCTTATAGCCGTCCCAGCGATAATCGTAGATCAGGCTGCCGCTTTGGATGTCTAGGGCGATACCGCGCAGACCGACACGCTGACAAAACTCGCCGAGCATCTGAAAACGCCGCTCTGCAATGGACAAGAGGGCAGGATCGGTGAACCACAAATTATCCGGCGCGAGGGAGACACGCACAAAATTACGGTCCAGCCCTGCCGCCTTTAAGCGGTTGCAGGCGCTCCGTATCTCGCGGCCGAGAGCATCCCAATGAGCCGGTACAATCTGTTCCATCGTCGCCATGGGCGTCGCGTCAAGGCGGGGTTTCGCTTTCAAGACGGTGGTGTTTCCCTCGTCGCCGGACCAAGGGAAAGAATCTCGTTCTTTGCGCAGCTCTTGCAGACGCTCTTCCTCGCTGGGAAAGAGCCGCAGATCATCCAAGATGCCTTGGAAAAGAAAGCCGCGAAATCCCTGATCCTTCCAGTCCTCCGCCGTATTAGCCGCCCATGTGGCGTTGATGGGCGCGTCGAGCAAGGGTAACGCAGGATACGCCGCCTCGTGGGAAGCGGTGGAAGCTATACGGCATAGCCCCAAGGAAAAGATGAGACAAAATCCTATGAAGTGACGTGCTTGCATGATCCTGCACCGATACTGCCATGTGCTCAAGAAAAGGGAATCAATTAGACTTAAGTATACCTGTAGCAAGCCGTCTATGTACAGAGGGACGACCGTTGAATCTCGCCGCGGACAGAACCGTCACCCTGCAGCTCACGGGGCACAGCGACAGCACACTCCCCGCGCCCCATCTTTAGATCAGCGGGACTGCGCTCCCCGGCGCAGCCCTTTTCGTGATTGGTTTTTTCTAACGACGAGCTCAGGAAGGCACACGCGTTACATTGACCGCGCAAGCCCCTTTCTCATTGACGACGAGCTCGTACGTGACTTCGTCCCCTTCACGCAAGGTGCGGAAACCTTCCATATTGATGGAAGTATGATGAACAAATACATCAGGCTCATTTTCGCGTGAAATAAACCCAAAGCCTTTTTGATCATTAAACCATTTTACTTTTCCCTGCACCACGTGATTTTCGGAACTTGTTACATCCACATCCGTCATGACCACCGACTCCTGTCAAGTTATCTTGTGCCTAGAAAAGTGAGGCGCAATGGGCTTCCTTTTCCGCAGCACGCTGAAGGCTTCTTTCAAGCCTCCTTATAGAATATACTAAAGTGTCGAATTTGTCAACAGAAATTTCCAACCAATTGCGTTTTATTATCGATACGAAATAAAAAAAAGTGCCCGTTTCCCATAAGAGGTCATGAAAAACGGGCACCGCTTACATTACAAGAAAGCGATATAAAACTTATTTTTTGCGAAACACACGGACTCCGCCCATACCTAATCCAAGGACCAGCAGCGACAGCGTAACTACGCCGCCCGCAGGCATGCCGCTCGTATCACGTACGGAAATAACGATGGGGCCATAGGTCTTTTCAGGATATGTACCACCGGTTTTTATCGGGCTTAAATAAGTACAGGTGTAGGAACCGCTGTCTTCCGGCTGCAGAGACGTAATGTCTAAGGCGAAGGTATCAGCACCAATAATACGGCCGTCTTTATTGCTTTCGATGGGCACGCCGTTATGGTACCACTGGAAGGTGGATTTGAAATAGGGACGATCCATAAGGGCGATACGTACAAAATCGCCGATATTATACTTGCCCTCACCGTTGTTAGGCTTGATATTAGGATCAAGCACGGCATTCACATAGGCTTCAAGACCATCTCTAAAGAAATACTGATACTCTTGGACATTTCTCCAACCGTCGCCATCAGCATCGCCGCCCAATCCCAAGAATCGACTTAAAAACTGTACCGTATTGGACGCGTCATAGGGCGTCAACGCCTGGGGATCCATATTGGTCGGGAATTCATCCACATCGCCGAGCTGACCGACTAAGATTCCCACAAGGGTGGAAGAATCTTTATCGCCGAGTGTGTAGAATGCCGCGAGTACGGTGTCAAGGCCGGGCAGAATAATATCTGCCAATCCGCCTTTGCCGCCTAATGCCGCCTGTACGGAATCGATATTGAGATCCCACGCGGTGCGCACATCTTGGTAGGTCAGTCCGCCTGTAGCGCTCAGATCGAGGTCGGGGCGTTTCAAAACGGCATCAATAACCATGAATTCCCACAGGTCTAATATACCGTTGCCGGGAATGGAAATAGGTTTGTCGAGGCTGCCATCTTGAAAGAAATTACCGTTGGCATCGAAGTAGTCCGGGTTAAAACTCAACCCCAACTCACCGAGCAGATGCTCATAGGCCATGGACGCCATGTACAGGAATCCCAAGGCGCCTTCGAAGTCGTCGTCTTCCGCCTCGGGCAAATCGAAAAATTCATAGTCGCCGTTAAAGACAAAAAGTCCGTTGCCGATACCGGGGCCGCCTAGAGGCGCTCCTGTGTCAATGCGGACAATGGAATCGTCGTCCAGCACTTTAATAAAGGCAACATCTTCGGAACCGCTCATGTCTACGGTGACCAAATACACATCATCGGAAATGGCTTGGACATTGATCACATCCATGCTCTTCATTCCGGACTTGGCATTGATATATACCTCAAAATCGCTGAGGTCTACACCCGTCACAGGATGGGAAAAAGTAACTTGGAACTGATAGGTGGCTTTATTGTCCAAAGGCAGAATTTCCATGGCCTTCGGATAGTTCAACCATTCTTCAATATGCAGATCCATGGCACGCCGTGCAATATGGGCGTAGCCTTCTGCTGTCAGATGAATATCTTGATCAATATAAGAGCTCATGGGCGATAAGTACTGAGGGAAGCCGCCCGGCCAAAATGCACAATCCGGTTCGGCAGGATCATTGCAGGGATAAGGCGGCACACCGGCAGGAATGTCTTCTTCGGGAAAGCCGGGTTCGGGATAGCCATCGGAAGGGATGCCGTAAATATTTTGCATCAATCCGAAGTTCATGATAAATTCGACGCGGTCACGGGAAAGGGCGATTTCACGGATACGTTCTTGTACCGCGACAAAGGCGAGATGCATTTCTTCAAGACTATAGGCAGGATTTCGAGGCAGACGCGCGCCATAATCGTAACTCAAAATAGCGACGCGGACGTCAGGGCGGACACTCAAAATATGATCCACTAAAATGCTCACATTTTCTTTCACACTTTGGGCAAGCCATTCAACGCATTCCGAAGGTTCGGACCAAGGCTGACCGCTGCTGCTTTCGTAACAATGATCCAACTTCACTTTTCGGTTAAAGTTGTTGGGATCTACACCGGTGGAACCGCGCAGAATGTCATTGCCGCCCAAGGTGATGACCACGACGTCAATGTTGGGATAACGGGTCAGCTCTTCTGTCAGCGTCTGCTGGAAATTACGATCCAGCATTTCAAAGACACGGGCGCCCATTTCCGCGGTACGATTACCCACTTCGATCCAACGATCCAAGCCCTCATACTCCTGCAAGACTTCGCGGAAGGATCTGAAGGCGAGCATGAATCCGGTCCAGCTGTCGCCTGCAAGTAAGATCCTGGGCGTAGGATCGGCACTAGCCGGAACAACACCCGTGACGGCAACAAGCACGACTGCCAGGATGACCGTCATTGTTGTTCGGGAAAACCCACTACATTTACCTTTCGTGACCATAATTGATTACTCCTCTTTTGATTGGTATGAATAAATAACACACTTAAAATTAAGTATCCGATACAACAGGATCTTCTCTATCCTAAAAAGCGGCGGGGGGAGCACAGTGCAAACACTTCTACACCCTTTACCTGCTTCCCTCAAATGATAGCATATCTCACCACAAAATGAAAGCTATTTCAAAAAGATGGACAACTTTTTTTAGGGGGTTAAGGCATTTTTTTTTCCTAAATTATTGGCGTAATAAAATGGCCTGTGTTACAATTAGCAAAAGTTCCGACGACGCGCTGCCTAATACGCGCTTTTGAATCGGAATCCATAACAACCCTAAAGGAAGCGATGAGATTGCCATGAGCAGCTCTGTAAAACATAAAGAATACTCCATCGTAGAAGAGGTTTTGAACAGCGCCACCCACGGCGTAGGCGTCGCATTAAGCATTGCAGGCATGGTTTGGTTGATCATACGGGCGGTGCGCTGGGGCGACGGACTCAGCATCGTCTCTGCCATCGTCTTTGGGCTCTCCTTACTAGCCCTCTATTTGGCGTCCACACTCTATAACGCCATCCCCTGCATCAACGCCAAGCGTGTTTTACGCGTTTTCGATCACTGCGCCATCTACCTGCTCATTGCGGGCACCTACACCCCCTTCTTGCTGGTGTCCATGCGCGACGCACCGGGCTGGGGCTGGACGCTCTTCGGCGTGCTATGGGGCATCGCCTGCGTAGGCTGCGGCTTCAAGGCTTTTTTCACAGGACGCTTTGACCGCGTTTCTACAGCCATGTACATTGCCATGGGCTGGATCGTGCTCATCGCTATTAAGCCTGCCATCACCTACATCCCCCTGGGCGCGCTCATCATGATGGCCATAGGCGGGCTTGCCTACACCTTCGGCGTCTTCTTTTACGTCTATAATCGCATTCCTTTCAATCACGCGATCTGGCATTGTTTTGTCATGGCAGGCAGCGCCATCCATTTCTTTGCCGTAATCATTTATGTCCTCGGCGCTCCTTTAGCATGATGTAAGGGCGCTGTCTTTTCGGTTGATCTCGTGAAGCGGTGATGATCGGCGCGCAGAGAGGCAGTACACTGCCAATTGGACATTGTCTGCCCTACACTCCTATAATAGGGCTCCATACACGCTTTCCCGGAGGGTTAGCATAATTGGTAATGCACCGGTCTTGAAAACCGGCGGCTTCGGCCTTGTGGGTTCGAGTCCCTCACCCTCCGCCATCACCCCTCTCTTTTAGGCTTCAGCCGCAAGTCTTTCATCAGGCGGCTGCAACGCTTTTGCCGATCAAGATCCAGCGGTCTCCCTCCAAAACGCACTTGGTAATAGGCGTCTAAAAACGCTTGCACACCTGCAGCATCGGACAAGGGCATCTCTTTTAGTTGTGCCCACACCTCAGCCGCGCTTTTGTTGTCACACGCCACCCCGAGGGCGGCAGCCTGTTTCAAAAAGAGAAGATAGGATTTGCGTATCCGGCGCTGATCCCGCGATAAGCGGAAAGTGCTTCGCTGTCTTTTCCAATAGCGATTGCCCAGCCACAGACCATTAGAAAAGATCAGTAGGAATAATAGCGCTTGAACAGCAGGATGATAAATAAGTTCCCAATAAGGGACGCTCTCGTTCAAGACAACCTCTTCTACTGCCTTTTCGTCGTGGGACACCGGTTGCGCTGACCGAGCCCACCACTGCCATGGACGAAACTTCAGGAGCTGATCCAGGCGCAAGCCGCCGCGAAAGCCGATGACCTGTTGAAACCAAAACATTTTGCCGCGCAGCACATAGGATGACCATGCCATGCGCACCATTTCCAACCCTGAGGGCACCACATCAGAGCGCGGCGAAGGATCAAAACGTACCCAGCCAATGTCTTTAAACAGCGCCTCCATCCACAAATGCGCCATGCTCGCACGGATCAAATACGCCTCATCGCCGGAGCTGTATTCGCCGCCTCTGAAGCCGCTCACAACACGGGTGGGAATACCCAGCGACCGCGCCATCAACGCCAGCGCCGACGCATAGAACTCACAATGCCCCGTCCGTATGGTGTTGATAAAAGCATCGATTCCGTGTTCTTCGGGAATGGGCGGCACAGACAAGGAATAGACAAAGGCGGGGCTGCTCAGCCATTCCTCGAGCAGCTTAACTTTGGCATAAGGCAAGGCCGCTTCTTCCGTGAGCGATTCTGCCAAAGCGCGCGTCTCGGGAAGCAATTCTTGATGGGTGAGCAGATCATATTCTTCCCGCACCATAAATCCATAATCGTGGGGTGTTGCCAACAGCTCCTCGCGCGTAGGCGACACCACATCGGACACGACCTCATACTGAATGCTCCGCGAACCCCGGGTCTCCAAGGTCAGCGTAAAATCCTCGCCGATATCCCAGAGCACGCGGGTGTAAGGCGATTCTCCGAGGAGGCGAATGCCATAGGGCAATTCCAAACAGGGAATCCCTTGGGTAGGCACGTTGTCCATGTAGATGGTTTGGCGGATACTTCGTGAGTGAGGCCGCTGCGGCCGTTTTGTTTCCTGATAGCTTGCGCCCCATCCGCGCCCTGATTGACCTAAGGCAAGATTCACCGCCGGTTCATAATGATTGCGCAATCCTCGACGAAACCATTCATCCTTGGTAAAGCGCGGCATGGTGGTTACACGCCAATATAGGAGACTTTCTGGCGTCAGTACGCCGTGGGGCTCGTCAGGGAATTGGACGAACATAACGACACTGGGATTTTCGCTGATCGTCGTTGACCCGGATAATTGCATACGATCGGAAAGTCCCGTAAGCGCTTGGGTCGCCCCCCTGCCGCCGAGCCAGCCCGCCTCCACGCGCGGCGTAAATAGGAAGATGGCAACGGTCAGAAACACCGCAAGCACAGAAAGGATCATGATGGAAAGGTATAGACCGAAGTCGAAGACATTGCCCGGTTTGACAGGCGCCGCGTCCTTATCCAAAGACTGCATTTCCGGAACGGTCAACTTCTCTTTGCCTGCCAGCTCTGCATAAATCTGTAAGGAAATAAAAGACCAGACGGCGCTGATTACGTAGAGCAGCAAAGCAATGGCAACCATAGATTCAGGGTCTTGAACAACGGCGGCGAGGAGCAGGAAAAAGGTCATCAAAAAGAGTTCATAATAGGCACGCACGCTTTTTTTGTTCATGATCAGGTGCGCCTGAATAAATACAATCAACAAAATGACGGCGTCCATCAGGCCGAACCACAACAAAGAAAGAGGCAAGAAAAGCAAATAGGCAATTACAATGCTTCCGCTCAGCAAACGCCACAATGGGAAATGCCTGTCGATCAATGCGCCCAACGGTGCGAGAGGCAGCAGGATCAAGGGCACAAACAACGGCGCCGTCCCGTAGAGTGCTACCGATCCGAGCGCCATATAGCCAGCAAAGACAAGGGCGGCGGTAGAAATCCACAAATTAATATGAACTTGCCTACGCATAGATAACATTTCCGGGATCCAACACTTGCAAGCCCATGTCGGTATCTTCATAGCCCCATGCCGCCGTATCGGCAGAGACCAAGATTAGGCGCATACCGTCTGATTTCAGCCGCTGCACACGCTGATCGAAATCCTGCCATGCCGCACCGTCAACGGGATTGACGCCTGTGAGACAATCGAGCAGATATTGTTCTTGAGCCGTTCCTTTTCCACAGGGCACAACATGATCGGGCGTATATAATCCTACGCTGTATTGACGCTTGAGCAAGGTGATCATCAAGGACGCAGTCATGTCGATCATCTCTTCAAAGGTAGCTTCGTCAGCCGCTTCCGCTCCCTTCCGCGTATCCAATACAAAGGTGATGATCCGGGCATTGCCCATCCCCATTTCACGAACCATCCATTTGCCCATGCGCGCACTGACACGCCACACAATCAAACGCAGATCATCGCCCCGTATATAATCACGTAAAGAGAAGAATTCGTCGCCGTCGCCGTTGACGCGCGCCAGCAGCGGCTGTATACCCTCACTAGACTCTAAAGCAGGCAGCCGCGCAGGTCGTATTTTCGGGTAGACCATCACTTCCAAAGCATCGCTGTACCGGCGACGCAGCTCCAGAAAGCCGAATGGAAATCGGGTAATTAACTCACAGGACGGCATCTTAAAAATGCCTCGGCGGCGCATGGTGCTTTGCAGCGACACCGTGATCTGGTGCCGTGCAGGAATGCGCAGCACATAAGCAACGCTCCCATGCTCCTGTTCGATTCGCACCGAAATAGCAGGAATAAAGCGCTTGTGGTTTTTGATTTGCAGCATGCAGGAAAAAGGCTCTTCCCGATAGACCGCATACGGCACTTCCCGTTGAACCGATACTTTTTTTAAGCTGCGGCGACCGGCGATAAAGGATAGAAATAACATGCCTAAAAGACAACCAAACACGATGTACAAGAGATTTTCGCCCGTATTCCACGCGGATACGAGCAAGAGCAGCAAAATAATCACGATAATCCACCCGGCGCGGGTAAGACGACCACGTACCATCTTGCGAAAAGGAGAACGTATGCTCAAAGCGGCACCTTCGTATTATTGACAATGTCACGAATCACACGGACACGTTCCAGCCCGGCAGCAGCCAAGTCAGCGCCCCGTGATTTTACCAATAAACGATGGGATAAGGCAGGCGCAGCAAGTTCTTTTACATCATCAGGAATGACAAAGTCGCGCCCTTCAATCATAGCCCGCGCTTGGCTCGCTTCGAACAAGGCCTGCGCGCCGCGGGGACTCGCCCCCAACCGCACCTGCTCGTGTTCACGAGTGGCGCGGACGATATCAAGGATATAACGCTCTACCGACTCTTCCACCGTAATCTTGCCCACCTCTTCCTGCAGGGCATTCAATTCTTCCACGGAAATAACCGGCTTCAAAGCGGCAATGGCTTTTAGCGGATCGTGGCGCCGCATAATGCGCCGTTCATCCGCTTCGGGGGGATAACCAATCTCTACGCGCAGCAGGAAGCGATCCATTTGCGATTCCGGCAACACATAGGTGCCTTCATATTCGATGGGGTTTTGCGTAGCAATCACCATAAAGGGACTGGGCAGGGTGTGGGTAATCCCGTCCACGGAAACTGTGTATTCGCTCATCGCCTCCAGTAAGGCACTTTGCGTTTTCGGCGGTGTCCGATTAATTTCATCGGCAAGGATAACGTTGGCGAAAATAGGACCCTGCCTATATTCAAAATCGTTGGTCTTCGGATTTAAAATGGACACGCCCAGAATGTCGGAAGGCAGCATGTCGCTGGTAAACTGTATCCTAATGAAGGAACAGTCCACCGCTTTTGCTAAACTCTGCGCCAAGGTGGTCTTCCCCACTCCCGGCACGTCTTCAATGAGCAAATGTCCCCGTGCAAGCAGTGCAACTACACAGAGTTTCACTTCTTCACGCTTACCGAATACCACTTGTTCAATATTCTCAATGATACGTTGGATACTTGCTAATTTGTCAGAATCCATGATCCTCCTTTCTCAGCGCTAAGGGCATCACCAAAAGACCTCCGCCAAAAGGGCGGAACCTTTACTTATAACCAGCGTTCGAACCATTCATCAGCAACTTCAGTCGTTGCGGAAGAAACAGCGTGTCCATCGTGATGGGTATAGTGATCTATGGCACCGGGTGCGCCCAAGAGCTTATAGATCTTGGCGGCGGTGGAGATCGCTTTTTGGCAGCTTTTCGGATTGTTGTGCAAGGATTTAGATACGGATGTAATGATTTGCACGGGCGTCGGCGCAGCCAATGCCAAAATATGTTCCCAATCAAAAGGAACATCTTCCGCCTCGACAAACTTTTTGATTTTAGGATACAGCAGCAGCTGCTCCATGCCGGGCCATGTCCCCACGACTTTGTCGGTTGAAAAGCGTGTAAAACCGCAGCTCGCCACACAAGCCTGCACACGGTCGTCGCAGGCAGCAAGAAGCAGCGCGTTCAATCCGCCTAATCCATGACCGACCACGCCGATACGAGAAGGATCTGCACGCTTGATCTCGGAAAAGACATCTAAAGCGCGGCGGTGATCCAAGACCATTTTCCCGGCAAAAGACATCTTTTTGTGAGTTTTATAAAAGCCTTCCGTATCAAAGGCTTCCCGTTTGTTGATGGAGCGCTTGCCGACGGTAAGCACATCGATCGCCAAGGTCATATAGCCCAGTTCTGCGTAGTGCTGCGCAAAAGCCAATTGCGCACTACCCTCCAGCCCGGCCGCCTCATCTTTGCCGTTGGTACTTTCATGATGGCAACAAAGAATACAGGGACAGTCCTTTTTCCCGTCCGGTGTGAAAAGCCAGCCCGTAACCAGCTCTACATCAGAGATGGGAAAAACAATCTGGCGCCGGCTGCCTCCGCGCACATCGTTTTCCTCAAGGAAACGGACATTGAGCTCGGCTGTTTGATAAGCGGGAATCTGCAATATATCTGAAAAAAGGTTTTCTATACTTTTCCGAATTTCAGGCCAGCCGGCAAGACTCGTAATTTTTGCAAGGTCTACCATGGTACAACAGTCCGTTTCTTTTCTATTGCGTTAACACGCATCTGTTCACGAATTTTCAAAAGCAGGACACAATGGGGCAACACTCGGTTGTGTATAATTTTAATCATAGCCGTGCTAATGGTAACATAGCGATTGGGTTACAATACATTTGAAGTCTACATACTGCCATGAATTGAGGGTGTGTTACAAAATTATACTTCCAAACAAAGGGAGACCGGCTCTTGATCGCTGAAAAGAAGACTGCCAAGGATGCGCTGCATCAAAAACATCATCTGTTGTGTCAAGAAATTGAAGCACACAACCACCGCTATTATGTATTGGCGGAACCTTCTATTTCCGACCAAGAATTTGATGCCCTTCTCCAAGAACTGATCGCACTGGAACAGGCTCATCCTGAACTTATTAGCCTTGCATCGCCCACCCAACGTGTGGGCGGCTCCCCGACCCAAGGCTTCGAAACAGTCACGCACACCGTGCCCATGCGCTCCATTGATAACACCTACAACGAAAATGAACTTCGCAATTTTGATGCACGTCTGCGCCGCACACTCAACGGCGCTGTTCCTCGGTATGTGGCAGAATTAAAAATTGACGGCGTCTCCGCAAGCCTCCGCTATGAACACAGACTCCTCACACGGGCAGCAACTCGGGGCGACGGCATACGTGGCGATGATGTGACTGCCAATGCACGCACCATCCCTTCCATCCCCTTGCAACTGCGGCAGGTCAAAACCGACAACAAAGACGAAGAACTCTTTCCCGCGCAGACCGACGCTGCTCCTGAGACAATTGAACTGCGCGGCGAAATTTATATGACCATTTCCGAACTCGACCGTATCAACCGTGAACGGGAAGAAGAAGGACTGGAAGCTTTCCGCAACCCCAGAAACACCACGGCGGGAACGCTCAAGCTTTTAGATCCGAAAGAAGTGGCACGGCGGCGCCTATCCGCTTTTTTCTATGATATTGTGGAAGGCTTGCCTCTGCTCAAAAAACACGACGAGATTTTAAAAGCACTCCGTGATCTGGGTTTGCCCGTCAACGAACACCACCGCTTTTGCCCGACCATTGAAGAGGTCATCGACTTTTGTAATCTATGGCAAGAGAAACGGCATGAACTGGACTATGAAATTGATGGTATTGTGGTAAAAGTCAATGATCTGGATCAGCGGGTCATCTTGGGAAGCACAGCAAAAGCGCCGCGATGGATCATTGCCTACAAATTCCCTGCAGCCGTTGCACGGACGACGCTCCTTGAAATAGAAATAAGCGTGGGCAAATCGGGAGCCCTCACACCGGTCGCCATTCTCGAAGCCACCTCCCTCGCGGGAACCTTCGTCAAGCGTGCATCCCTTCACAACTTTGACGAAATTATCCGAAAAGACTTGCGGCCCGGCGATACGGTAGAGCTGCAAAAGGCGGGCGAAATCATCCCGCAGGTCTTGCGTTCTATCCCCGAGGAACGACCACAAAACACAGCGCCTGTATCGCCGCCTGATCAATGTCCTGCCTGCGGAAGTAAGGTGCACAAAGATCCTGAAGGCGTTTTTTACCGATGCCTAAATGTATCCTGCCCTGCACAAATCAAAGAGAAATTAACCTACTTCGCCAGCCGCGCCGCCATGGATATTGATGGCCTTGGTCCGGCGCTCGTGAATCAGCTCGTTGAAAAAGGATTGGCGACAAAAGCCTCCGACCTCTACACGCTGCAATACGATGCCTTGATGGCGTTGGAACGCATGGGCGAAAAGTCCGCTCGCAATTTATTAGACGCCATCGACGCCTCACGGACACGGACGCCCGATCGTTTATTGCTCGGTCTCGGCATCCGACATGTAGGAGCACGAACAGCGCAATCCCTCTGTGCCCACTTTATGTCGATCGACGCGATTATGAAGGCATCACAAGAGGATCTGACAAGCGTAGACGATATCGGAGATATCGTCGCTGCGAGCATCATCGACTTTTTCGAAGTGCCGGAAAATCTTGAGCATATGGAGTTGTTGCGTCAAGCGGGTCTATCCTTTATCATGGAGCAAGCGAAACATCAAAGCTTGCATCCTCTTATGGCCGGTAAAACTTTTGTCGTCACCGGTGCCCTCGTATCGGGGACTCGTGATGAAATCCAAAATCGGCTGCGCATGCTGGGCGCTAAAGTGAGCAGTTCAATCAGCCGGAAAACGGACTTTTTGATTGCCGGCGAAAAAGCAGGATCAAAACTAGACAAAGCGACCCAACTGGGTGTAACCGTTCTGTCCGAAGCAGAATTTTTAGCAATGGCAGAAGATATGAGTGAGACGAACTAATGCGGCAGCTTCTGATCAAATGTCCGGAAAGCTTGGATCAACATTCAGGTGCACAACTCTATGAGACCGTTAACGCCTCTTGGCATGACGCCGTCGACCAACTCAGCTTGGATTTGTCTTCAACCCGAGAAATGGACTCCATCGGTTCCGCATGGTTATTGAAAATTGCCGATTTTGCGAGAGACCGTGAAGCGCGCATGGACTGGCAGGGCGAGACCCAAGCCGTAGCCGATTTCATGGGCATTATCTCCCCCACCCTTCAGGCGTCCCCCCCTTTGCCTAAAAAGAAAAAAAGTCCTTGGGAATCCCTGAGTGATGGGCTTGTCGCCGTAGGAAGCGAATTTTTAGAATTTGTGGAATTGTCCATCGACGCCCTGTATTGGACGCTCATCGCGCCTTTTGAAGGGAAAGGCTTCCGATTCAATGCTTTTGTCGACGAAATTCACGAAATGGGTGTACGGGCCGTTAAGATCGTGTGTCTCATGAATTTTCTCATGGGTTTGATTATCGCCATGCTGTCCGCCAAACAAGTGGAAGCCTTTGGGCTGCAGATTTATGTGGCGACCCTCATCGTCATCGGTTTTGCGAGAGAACTTGCCGCCGTCGTGACCGCCATTGTCGTGTCCGCACGAACTGGCGCCGCCATCGCCGCGGAACTCGCGACCATGACCGTACAAGAAGAAATTGACGCCTTGCGCGGAATGGGCTTAAACGTGGCCCAGTACTTGGTGACGCCTAAGCTTTTGGCGTTAATTGTCGTTCTGCCTTGCTTATCTGTACTCGGTCTTATTTCAGGCATCTTGGGCGGTGCTGTATGGGGCATTTTCGTCCTCGAATTTCGCCCGTCCATTTGGTATGCCCAAACCTTGGAATCAACCTATATGGATGACCTCTTCCAAGGGATGCTGAAGACCTTCTTTTTTGCCATTGCAATTGTCATGATCGGTTGTCATAACGGCTTGCGTGTCAAAGGCGGCTCCCGCGGCGTGGGACTGATGACAACACGCGCCGTGGTGATGGACATCTTTTCCTTGATTTGTATTGATATTATTTTCGCCACCATTTTTTATTATGTTCTCAATTAACAGCGGATCTTAAAGGCCCGACCATGAATGACGTGTTGATAGAAGTTAAACATTTGGTTGCACACTACGGGACCACAAAAATCCTGGATGATGTCTCTTTTAATGTGCGCCGAGGCGAGATATTCATGATCATCGGCGGGAGCGGCTGCGGCAAAAGCACCTTGCTCAAACAAATGTGCGGCTTGTTGAAACCAACCTCCGGCGAAATCCTCTTCCATGGCACCAATATCGTGGACATGGACGAAGAAAGCCTAAGTGAGATGCAGCACTCCATTGGCATCGCCTTCCAGTCGAGCGGCTTATTTAATTCCATGACAGTTGGCGATAACGTTGCCATGCCCATGCACGAATTCGGAAATATTGCCAAAGAACTCATCCCGCCGTTAGTACGCCTTAAATTGAGCTTGGTCGGTTTGGAACATGCCCTCTACCAAATGCCCGATGAACTTTCAGGCGGCATGCGCAAACGCGCAGGACTGGCGCGCG
>JAAYJI010000171.1 GCA_012523015.1 Candidatus Hydrogenedentota bacterium | reverse complement strand
TTTTAAGACAATACTTTCCCAAAAAGACTCGTTTTGATACAATTTCTGAAGAGCAGTTACAAAGGGCTGTTCAAGATTTAAATAATAGACCAAGGAAAACACTTAATTACAGAACTCCGGCCGAAGTTTTTTTTTCAGGAAGGAGTTGCAATTAGAGTTTGAACCTGCGAAGTTTGGATAGAAATTATTTTTTTGCAAGTTTCGTTTCGATTGGTGTAGATTAATAGTAAGATATCCAGCTTCTAGGAGGTGATATTACAAGTTTGGATAAAGTATTGTGGTCTTTTTAGGTATGATCCTGCATCTTACTGCATAAGAAAGAATGACTATGATGAAATCCAAAGGTTTTACACTGATTGAGTTGTTGGTCGTTATCGCGATTATTGGTATTCTTGCCGCGATTCTCTTGCCTGCTCTGGCCCGTGCACGCGAGGCGGCTCGGCGCAAATCCTGTCAAAATAATCTGAAACAGTGGGGTACAATCTTTAAGCTCTACGCCGACGAACAAAAGATTATTTTCCCCCTTTTCAAGTAACCAATCGCAATACACCCGGTTGGCCTGACCTTGAATTTTCAGGAAGTGCACCGGCCGTGGAGTTGGCTGCAGCGCCGATGATCCATTGTTGGTATCCTAATTATAACAGCGATCCTTCCATTTTAATTTGCCCTTCCGACGCAGAAGAAACCGTTGACGATCTGAAAGACGATAAGGGCGACTGGTATTTTTATAGACCTCGAAGAAATTATAAAGCCGGTGCCAGCTATGCCTATTTAGGGTGGATGCTGGATCGATTAAACCATCCGTCACTGCCACCGGTCAGTATCAACACCTTCACGGCTTTAGGCAGTGTGGCGTCCATGTTTGCCCTTGAAGTACCGGGAGACGGATTGGCACCGCAACAATTTGGCGCTTGCGTGGAGCAGATCCTCTTAGAATTTCTTCAACACGTGGGGGATGCCAACTTGGGCGTTTCTTTGTGCAAAATTGCCGATACGGATTGGAAAGTGTTGCCGGGACAAGGAAACGGCGGCGGTGAAAAGATTTATCGCATGAAAGAAGGAAATGAGCGTTTTCTCGTCACCGATGTTAATAATCCGCAAACTTCCGCCATGGCGCAAAGCACCATTTTCGCCATGATGGATCTACTTGGCAACTTGGGTAAAGGCGTATCTTTTTTTAACCATCTTCCCGGCGGGTGTAACGTTTTATTTATGGATGGACATGTGGACTGGATTCCCTATGTTCCGCCTGCGCCCGGTCAAGATAATTCAGTTTCAATGGATTTGGGCGCTACCCAGCCTGTGTTGCCCAGTATGGCGAATATTATCGGCTTATTTACAAGTCTGAACTAAGCAAGGCAGCGATATACAGCGCGGACTGAGATCTTTCCCCTGCCGCAGTTGTGTGTGGCAGGGGACGTGTTATTCCAAAAGACCGAATCACGACGAAGCCGACAAGGTCGACAGCAGCCATTCACAGTTCAATACTTTTTCAACCAATTCCATAGGCGTATAGAAATATTGGTTTGTTGCCTCAAAGCCAATACGCGAATCATGGGTTTGCAGGATGTACAGGGCTTTGGCAAGGGCGATTTCATCGCGCAGCAAGCTTTCTTGTTGGGCTTTTAATAGGGCGGCTTCCTTCACCGAGAGCATAGCATCGGTTGCTTTGTTGCGGGCAAGAATAAAGCGTACTTGGTTGACGACACTCTTAAAGTGGATAGCGGCGGCATAGGCGAAAGATGCTTCTTGCCGAATCTTCTCTTGTTCTTCTCTATCACCGGTTTTTGAGAGTACTGATTCCATGCCTTTTGCGCCCGACTCAAAACCTGCCGCAGTTTGTTCCAACTGGTCGGCAAAGACTTCCGGCGGATACACGGCGCACCAAGTCGCCAAATCATCATATGGAATACCGACCATGGTGGAACGGTAACCTGTTTTTTGAGCCCATAATAAATTGGCAGGTCCCACCTGCAGCGGCGCATGATAGACAACGCCGATATGGTAGGGAAATTCTGAGAAGGCAGCGCTAATTTCATGCCATGCCGAAACCATTTCCGGCGCTGCCAAGCCGAAGCGTCGTTCCGCAACGACTTCCAACGCCGCTTCAGCGCTCAGGGAACTGCCGTCCTTTTGTTTTTTACCCAGCTCATAGACCAATTCAAGATTAGGCGACGGATGACCGCCCAGCGTCCAACTGAGCATGAGCCCGCGCACGCCCGTATCGCGTAGCCGTTCCACATGACGCGCCACATTAACCGCTGCAGGGATATAGGGGATAGCGGAGAGTTCCCATGTGTTATTGGCTTGGATTTTTGCGAGCGTGGTCAGTCCTCGTTCTTGTGCCAGCTTCCAATGCCCCTGTGCTCGGGGACCCGGTCCGATGGCGGAAATAGAATATTCTCCCACGCGGCTGTCCACGTCGCCCCGGATGAGGGGCATGCTCCATTCGCTCACACTCATGAGCGCGGTTTTTTGAGGCAGGGCGGCAATAGCTTTAGGTGCCCATTCATCGGCCCAGCCCCAATCCCAAGCGATCAGTCTGGTTGAAGTACCGGCTTGGTCGATGCCCGCCTGTATCGTTGCGTTCACTTCGGCGATGACCTCCCCCGGATTGCGGTCTTTACAGCGGGGACATTCATGGCCACGGTGATGAGACCAACAGTTGGTTAGATTTTCGGAAGCAGATATGGTGAAAATACCTGCTAATTTCGGAACGGATCGGCACACAGAAGCGACGGCGTCGCGGAGATACTCCCGCACTTCAGGCAGACTGGTGCATAAGGTGGCATGACCGCCTTCAGTCACGCCTTGTAATTCCGGATGGGTCTCAAAAAAAGACAAGGGCATGACGCGCGGCTCGTTCATATAAAGATAAATGCCCATACCCTGTTCTTCCGCCCGTTCCGTCAGTTGGCGAAGGTGATCCAGCCGTTCTTCCCAATGGGCGCTTAGTTCGGGCTGCCACGGGAAAGGGGACAATGTATAGAGGACGCCCTGCAGCCACACGCCATTGACTCCGGAAGCGGCGAGGCGCTTCAAGTAATTCTCCGGGAAGGGATCGCCTTCCATCAATGGATCGCCGTAGAGCGCGAAATAGGAATAACAAAAGCGTGGATCAAAGAGAGATTCATCGCTCCGTTCCGGCGGCATAACAAAATCGGAAGATAGGCTTTTTACAAAAGACAGGGGCGGGTCTTCGCAAACACCGGCTGTCGTACCGAAATGGCTGTTCACTAGGGCGGCTATTTCTTGTTCACGTTCTTTCGCCGCCTCATCGGCTTCTTTCCAAACTAAAGGCGGACACTTGGGTTTCAAACTGCCCAATTTGATGAATAAAAAATCATCTTCTTGCAGCGTATAGGCAAGGCGCCCTTCATCCCAATCAAGAAGACGCAGCAATTGAGGATAATTAAGCAAATGCCAATTGGCCCGTATAATGCTGATATATGTGCGATCCAACTGCTCTTGCGAAATAAAGGGCGCTTCGGGCAAACCCATTGCTGCGCCCATGGCACGAATATCCGATTCATTGGCTTCCACGACTTCTGCAATGCGCGACAGGGGCACCAAACGCCAATTGCGCCAAACGTAGCTGTGCATTGTATCCGGGAAATGAGGGTAATGGAGTGCTTCAGGATTGTCGCCTACAGGCAGCGTGACCGTATTCAAAACCAATAAAAGCAATGCAGACATCATCATGTTATCCTCCGTGATGCGCTTTCTTGTGTTAAGGATCCATTGAAGGCATTATAACAAAGACAGAAAAACGACACGGTCACGTATCAGGGAAAAAGTAGCCTTCCGAGAAAGGGCATCTCCGCAAATCAATTCCGATTTTTGACCTTGTCTTTGTTAGGATATGCTTTGCATCATAAACAAGGAATACTGCCATGACCGCTTACCGCGTCCTCACCTCATTAATCTTCATACTTTTTCTCTTCGCCTCTTTTGTGGGCTACGCCGACGACGCACCGCCCTCCGCTTTTCATCCGGAAAAAGCAGAGGAATATTGGAGCCCTCCCGAACTCAGCCCAACGAAGGGGGAGTACAAGGTGCCCGTCGCTGCCATAGAAGAACAGCCCCTCGAAATGCGCATCGCACAACTCATGCTGATCACCTTGGAAGGAGGACAGAAGCCTTCTGTTCAGGACATCTCATTTCTTGACCAGTATTTCCCGGGCGGTGTTATGTTTCGCCACAGCCCCAAAAGAGCCGATATCATCAGCATCGTGAATCTATTGCATACCTTGGAACAAAATCAACCTTTGCCCTTGCTTTTGGGTACAGACCTCTACCGTGTGGATGCCAATCTGCGAACGGTTCCCAGTGAATTCATCCAATTACCGACCTTACTGGCACTGACCGCTGCGGGCAGTCCCAATCTCGTTAAAGACACGGGCGAACTTATGGCATTGTATCTGCAATTTATGGGGCTGAATTTCCATTTTGGCCCTGCTTTGGAATTGGCGCCCAGCCTACAGGGCGCGCCCGATACGCTCAACACCTTTGGCAGCAACCCCCAGTATGCAGCGGAATCAGGAACGCTTCTCTACAAGGCTTTACAGGAAAGGGCTATACTTTTACTGCCTTCCGGATTCCCCGGCGGCGGTGCTAACCGTATCGGACGAGGCGCGGCTGTATTGACCACGCCGGAAAATACACTGCTTGAAAATGACGGTTTCCCTTACAAAAAACTCATCGATGAAGGAGCACCCATGATTCACGTGGGCAATGTGATTGCGCCCACCCTGGACATAGATAACCGTCCGGCAAGTATGTCGCCCGCAGTGATAACAACCTTGCTGCGCGGCAGCCTGCAGTTTGACGGAGTCGTCGTTGCCGGACCTATGGATGATGAGGTGCTGCAAGGCCGCTATGATCCCGCTGAGGCGGCGGTACAGGCGCTCCTTGCCGGCGCAGACATACTTTATTGGCAAGGATCTTTGGTGCAGGTCATGCGCAGTATTGCCGCTATTGAGTACGCCGTAAAGGCAGGCCTATTGGATGAAGCACGCATCAATGAATCTTTGCAGCGTATAAAAAAGTTGAAAGCAAATTTTCCGGCAACGACTAAAGCCATTTCAGAACAAAAAGCGGACAGCCAATTAAACAAGAAGAAATTGCAGGAAATCAGCCAGAATGTGGAGCGGCACGCCATAACGCTTTTAAAGAATGAACCGAAGGTCTTGCCTTTGGTAAAAAAGGTGAGTACCCCCGTCGGTATTACAGGCGTCGTAGGCGTAGAAGAACTGTTTGAGTTGCTCGAAAAAGAACTGAAACCGGTGGTTCGTCAGCGCATTACTACAGCGCGGCATATAGGCGATGTACAGCGCTTTGAGATTGAACGCTTGACAAAGAACATGCGCGGTCTGCGCACCATTATTTGTATCTTGAGCGATAAGGCGCGGCCGGAAACGCAGGTGGAACTGGTCCGAGCCTTGAAAAGCAGCGCCCAGCATGTGGTGGTCATTTATCTGGGACATCCACGGCATGCAACGAAATTTACCATGGCCGATGCTGTCGTATTGGCATATTGTGATGCAGCAAATTTAGGACAAAGTATTCAAGCCCTCGCCGATATTTTGATGGGGAAAGCGCCTGTCTCTATTCTGCCTGTGGATACGCCTTTGCGTTTGAAAGCGGGGGAGAAACGAACTTTCAACGCCCTTGAAATTATTCAAGCTCCTTCCGGCAGGCTGCCTATACACTTGTCGGAGCAGTATCCCGCCGGCACAGCGGCACGCTATAATCCGGCTGCATCGATTAAACATGTGGAATGGGATTTCGGAGGAAACAAGAGCAAAAAAGAGAATGTCGTGCGCAGTTTTGATAAGGCAGGAGAGACTCTCATCACATTAACGGTGACCGATTATTCCAATGAAGTGAGTCAGCGCAGCTTCTCCGTAGTGACAGAATAATCGGAATTAAAAGAGATTGTCCCCAATGCGGTTGTTCACTGCCTGCACATCCGTGGGAGACATACCCCGACCATTCACATCGGCATCATAGGGAATTGCACGCCCTAAAAGGGCATCTACCACCCATTGAATATCGGTGTCGTCGATAGTGCCGGAACCGTCGATATCGCCTGTTGATAAGCTGAGATCCACCCGGGTCGCAGGCCCTTCTTCCACGGTTATATCATCGACAAAATAAGTGATATAGCCCGGCGCGGAAAAGGAAAGCGAATAAGTGCCCGGCAGTAGGAGACGATGATAATCACCGAAGGAGGGATTGGAGAATACGGGTTGATCCCGACCGGAAACCATCACTTTCGTCCAAGGCGGCACATCGCCGTTCCGGTCCAGACATAGACCGCGAATGCCGATGTGTGCCATTTCGGAGTAGGCAAAAAATGAATCCCTATTGTCTTGCCACAATTGGGGTAACTGCGCAGGCGCCGGATTTTTTACCAACGATATTTCCAAGGTTATTTCCGGACAGCCCAGAAAGCGGTAATGCCAATCCATCATGCCCCCTGTGATGCTGTACCAGCGCGAGCCATTGACAATGCCTTGATAGAAAGCAGTACTGCTATACATGGGCGGGTTATTGGAGGAATACTGCAGCGAGATGAATTTAAAAAGATCGTCGTCCGGGCTCTTCGCTTCAGAACCGCTTAGCACCCGAGGATCATTATCATAAGGATAGTTTGCGACAAGGGCGCCGCCATGAAGATTGGCAGCAATCGTGGAGGGTTCTTGTGCATGCCAGCGCATGAGATGGCTCACCTCTATCTCGCGGCCTCCGTCACCGAGATCATCGCTTTCATACCACGTGTCCACATAGTCCTTGCCGTAGATGGGAAAGTTACGGTTGAGATCAATCACGTTTATGTTAAATCGCACGCCAAGATAGTAACCGTCAGGATTGGCGATGGGCACGAGCCAGAAAACGGTACGGTTCAGTAAATCTTGGATATAGGGATTGCTGTCATAATCAGCCAGTAATTCTTCTGCAAAGTTTAGACAGAACATGGTGCCCACGGGCTCATTGCCATGGATGGTGGATACAAATTTGACTACAGGCTTATCGGCGGGCGTATCGGGATCAACCGTGATTTTTATTGCCCATATCTCGCGGTTTCTTACTGATTGTCCCAGTGTATAGACACGGCATAAATCAGGATATTGCTGCTCGTAATTCGCCAGTATAGGGCCGAGTTCTTCATAGTCGATATAGGCTTCTTCCTTGTCACCACTTCGAGGGGCAGCCCTTTCAATTTCAAGTAATTGTGTAGGATAACCCAAGGCCGCGACCTCGGCATATTCCTGCGCGCTGAGGTATAGGGTCGCAGTATTATGCGCCACATGGCTCACGCTGTAGGGCATGGCGACAAGGTCCTGTAAGGCCTCCAATGAAGGAGCAGTCACATCAACCACGTAGATAGGAGGGAATGCCTCTTCTGCGCCAAGGAAGGCTGACGGCAATAGGGCTGCCAAGACGAAAGTGATCATCACCGGCCGAAGTTGGGGGATACCTGACATAGAACCTCAGTATTCTTTAGTTGCGGGACCGTTCGCCGGCGGCGCCGTTCCAAATACCGCTTACAGAGAAATTGTATCGATAGGATTCACGCCCTTCTTCGCCGGAAGAGATCGTGGCTGATTCTCCCGCTGCCTCTGCTTTGGTTGGTTTATTTTCTCCGCGCAGAACACGATACTTGTATTGGATGGTTCCGGTATAGCCGCGGCTGCGTCCGCCGCCGCCCGGGGAACCGCTTACATCCATGGGTATGAAGCTGTCATAAACTTTCACTTCTTTGTAGTAGGAGCCGCGCCGACCTTGATCATCGAACTTGATCTCGCCGTGCCGTTCCTGCCCATTGAGTCGTTTCAGTTCGGTCGTACCCACTTTATCCATCTCTTCGAAAACACGATCTGAGCCGGTCACATAGCCTTCCGGCGCATCACGAAGCCCGAAATCGGTCAATACCTTGTCGGTAACACTGATTCCTGAGTCCGTTTGACAAGCGGTTATGGAGAGGCATAGGGTTATAATTGCGCAATAGAAAAAATACTTCACGCCGGAATTCTCCTTGTGCTGTCCCGGGGACAGCGTGTCTACAATTCATAGCGGCAACCTAGCAACACCCTAAGAGTATAACACGTAGGGCTATTCCGGATCAGATCAATGGGAGCATTTTCTTCCGTGCAGGTTC
>JAAYJI010000170.1 GCA_012523015.1 Candidatus Hydrogenedentota bacterium | reverse complement strand
ACGGACCCATTTCCGTTGCATCGTCCATAGGATCACCCAAAACATAGTTTTAGGCAATGGCGGCAAAAGCCTCTATAAAGGCGGGGTAAATGGATTTTTCAACGTAAATGCGTTCCACAGCACAACAGGATTGCCCCGCATTATAAAAAGCGCCATCGACGCAATTCGCCACGGCAAAATCGAAATCGGCATCTGCACACACGTAGGCGGGATCTTTGCCGCCTAATTCCAAGCCCGTTTCAATAAAACGACCCGCCGCCGATTGAGATACTTCATGGCCCCCCTTCACCGAACCCGTAAAGGATACATGACTCACATGGGGGTGTTGAATCAATTGGGCAGTGACCCCATGATTAGCAATCACATTTTGGACGAGATGAGGCGGTGCACCGGCTTTTTCGAAAGCATCAACAAAGGCCTGGCCGCATAAAGGCGTACGGCTTGAGTGCTTCAAGATAACGGAATTGCCGGCAAGTATGGCAGGCACCACTACGTTCACGGCAATGAGAAGGGGATAATTCCATGCAGCAATATCCAAGACGACGCCCAAGGGTTCGTGACGAATATAGCGTTTAAATCCGGGGACATCGGGCAGCCATTCATCGGCCAAGGTCTTTTCCGCAATGCTGATCATATGTTCAGCACGCCCCAACATGCCCTTTACTTCCCCTTTGGATTGGTTGAAGGTCTTTCCCATTTGCTCCGTAATATTCCGCGCGATTTCATCGGTCATCCCTTCGAAAGCGCTCATGAATTTTTGGCAAAGAGCAATCCGTTGGGAAATGCTGCTGTCACGCCAACTTTCAAAGGCAGTCCGTGCATTCGCAACAACAGTATCGACTTCCTCGCTTTGCAGCATGGGAAAAGAAAAGGCCTCTTTTTCCGTATAGGGATTGATTACGCGCAAATAGTGTTCAGCCATGGGGATACTCCTTAATGCTTCATAAAGACTGGATGACAGAATTATCAGTCCGAATTATTCGACCGAGTTGAGCGATTATAACATGATTGATCGAATCGCTGCATCACTTAAGCACAGGTTTTTCCCACAGCGTGAAAGGCACTTTCCCAAAATGATGGATGCGGTCACGGGCTCCCCTTCACTGCCGATACAACTGCCTGAAGCGCCCCTTCAGCTGCAGTCTGCATTGCTCTTACAGTGCGCCAACCAATTGGGGTTGAGGCACTTTAAAATTGCAGACCAAAGGCATATGATCAGAGTATTTGATGGGACAGACTTTAAAATTACAGACCTCGATTTCCGGGCTATGCAAGATAAAGTCCAATTGCCGCGCCGGCGTAAGACTGGGAAAGGTCGGCAATCCTTCATGATTGGGATTGACGAGATTGGTCGCGGCCATAAACAAGTCCAGTTCACGATCTCCCCAAAAGGCGTTAAAGTCACCGGCCACAATCTTTGGTTTCGATACAGAGGCAATTAGGCGGTGAATATTGCCCAATTGCTCTTGGCGGTGCCGATACTTCAAGGAAAGATGAATCAGGAAAATGACAAAAGAATCGAATTCCAATTCGATTACCAGTTTCTTCATGCCCTTTTCCAAGAAATGAAATCGCCGCGCCTGCACACTTTGGTTCGTGATAAAGGCGTTGCCTTGATTTTTGAGCACGGGCATACGGCGCGCCATGGAATCTTCGCCATATTTGCTTTCGTAGACATGCGTATAGCCAAGCTCTTCGGCCATCCATTGGGCTTGGTTGGTACGGCGGGAGCGGTAAGATCCTTCATCCACTTCTACAAGACCGATAATATCGGGATTCTCTTCTTTAATGAAGTGGAGTATTCGTTTGGTATTTTTCGAACTGGGCATAAAATAGCCGGTGAAAGGAAAGGGCAAATGATAGCCTAGTCCGGAACCGGTCCCATAACGAATATTGTATAGTAGAAATTTTACCTCTTTATTCATTTCCGTTTAACCTCGTGCAATCGTATAGGATTGGATAACGTGCCGACTGCTCCACCCTCCCGGCATCCTCGAACAAGCCTATACCGGGTTTAGAAATTGAAGTGTCGCGCCATTCAATACATGGCCGTGCAGTCTCTATGTCCTTAACCCCTTATTACGTTTCGCGTGTTTACCTTCCCACAGTTTCAACGTACAAGGTTTTATAATGGATATCACCGCAACTTAATAAAGTATAACACATTCTTAAAAGGGAATAATCCCCGCAACAATTACTTGTTACGGGGATTATATGATTAAATCCGGTTAAATATCAACACCTGGCTTCGATTAGAACGCAATTTCCGTTTCTAAGAAGAGGTAGTTGTAGTCGTCGCGTTTGTTGCCGGGGAAGAAATTCAGGCCATTGTCGGCGATCCGGGCAGCATCCATTCCGCTCTTGGCGAAGAAGTGTGCAAAGCCGGCGCGAATGACCAAGTCTTCACTGTACTGGTAGTCCGCATAGAGACCAAGTTCCCAGCCCAGATTGTCTTTGCCACGATAGTAGTTTTGGTCTTGTTGGAAATAGGAACCCAACAGTTTCAGTTCCAGCGTCTCTGTAACCATGGCTTGTACGCCGAGGGTGTAGACAAGAACGTTGGACAGTGCGGTCTGGTCGATGAATTCGCTGTATTCAACGTTGGAGAATAAGCGGTTGAAGGGCATGTCATAGTCGTTGGACCAGCAGCGGCGATCCGGTTTGCCACCGCCAAAGTAAGCGAAACGCGCGAAGACGCGGGGCTGCCAGCTCGTGTCGAAGGTGTAGCCGAGTTCGGCGTTGACGGCGAATTCGTCGTAATCAACGTCAGCATGACCGAAGCCAAAAGGACAGGCAGAAGGTACATCGTCCACATCGCCAAACTGATAGGCCGCTTCAAGTTCGAAATCAAATCCACCGATAACGCCAGCTCCGCGGAGGCCGATAGTATGAATATCAACTGTTGTGCCGTTGATAACATTTGCCAGGACGCCCTGGTCATCTCTCACAAACATCCAATAGGCATCAAGGGTAATGTCTTCAATTCCCAGATAGCTGCCATACAAGGCGTAGAAGTCGACATCATCGTCGCCGAAATCGCCGTAGGTTTCGGCAAGTTTTGCTGCGATAGCGTCAATTTTCACCGCTTCGTTTTCGAAGGTCAGGCGCAGCGCATCAAAAGACAGTCCGGGGAAGATGGAGGATACGTCTTTAACGCCAACGAGGAATTGGTTGCCCAGCGCAATTTCTTGACGACCAACGCGGACGCTCAAAGGAGAGCCCCAAAGATTGCGTGCTTCAATGTACGCCTGGTACAGGTCGACATTGTCGCGGCCGCGAACATCAGCACCGGTGAGGTACAAGGAACGAAAATCTTCGCCCCAAACGTCGTAGGAGTCGATTTCAATGAACGCAAACACATCTTGTGTGAAGTCCGCTTTGATGTTCAAGCGGGTGCGCTGTTCAATGAAGCTGCTGTCGCCCATGCCATCCATATCAAAATAGTTTCCGCGAATGCGAATGCTGCCGCCGATTTCGACGTTCTGCAATTCGGCAAACGCAACACTGCCCAAGGAGGCAATGAGTGCTACTGCAAGAAGAGTCTTAAAACGCATAAAGTAAATCCTTCATAAAGATATTTTTTCAACACGATAGTTCAGCAAGATCATAGTTTTGTCCTGCTTGGTACTTCCCATAAAGCACCTGAACCGAATATAAAATGAATCACATTGAAACACGGAGTGCAAACTTAACGTCTAAACCCTTCATCCCTCCTTTCAACTCCGGTTTGTGTTTCCAACACGTGAAAATCGTACTACATCTACGACAGAATTATAGCGTAGCCTTAAGATCGACTGCGCATAGTATCGGCTCATCGGGGGGAATAATATCACAGACTAAACTGAAAATACAAGATGATCGATATCCAATATCAGCAAGGCTGTAAGGTTGAAATGCAACCGGTGCAAAAAAAGAGGACATCACAGAGATCTTCGGTACAATAGTTCTATCGCAACACCCCGCCCGCACGCTTCGACACAACACCTGTAGGGGCGAGATTTATCGCGCCCAAGACCCGCCGCTACCACTTCATTGCAAACTCAAGATTTCTTTGGCGTCCAACGCGCCGGTACTCAAGCCAGGGCGCGTAACGCAGCGTCTTAGCGATACAAACACCTCGGGCGCGATAAATCGCGCCCCTACACCGGAAGGCTTTGTGCGTCTCCTGTCCATCGCGTCCATCCTGTCCATTAGAGGAAAACATCTCCGTCCGTTGGTTCCTAACCCTGTTTCTAGCCTTGCTTTCCCACGTCATTCTGAGCGCAGCGAAGAATCTCGTGGTTGTGGAGGCGGCGCGCTCAATTGTTCAAAAGTCATTTCCGAGCCCTGAACATCAACACGCACTTTATGGCCATCGCTAATTTCACCTGAAATGATTTTGTAAGCGAGAGGATCCAATATGAGTTGTTGAATCACCCGTTTTAAGGGCCGTGCTCCAAACACAGGGTCGTAGCCCCGTTCGGCGAGCAAGTCTTTGGCAGGGTCGGTCACTTCAATTTCCAGACGCCGCTCCGCAAGACGCTTATCCACTTCTCTCAGCTGCACATCAACAATTTTACGTATGTGTTCACGGCTGAGCGTATGGAAGATAACAATTTCGTCAATACGGTTTAGGAATTCGGGTCTGAAATGGGCCCGCAGCATGGCACGTACAGCCGCTTCCTTTTGATCCGCGTCCGCCTCGTCTGTTTGTTCGAAAACGGCGCTGCCAATATTAGAAGTCATAATCACGACCGTATTGCGAAAATCAACGGTACGGCCTTGGTTATCCGTCAGGCGGCCGTCATCCAGCAATTGCAGCAGGACATTAAAGACATCGGGATGTGCTTTTTCAACTTCATCAAGGAGGATCACACTGTAGGGACGGCGTCGCACCGCTTCCGTCAATTGTCCGCCTTCTTCATAGCCCACATAGCCGGGCGGCGCTCCAATGAGCCTGGACACAGCATGTTTTTCCATATACTCGGACATGTCGATGCGCACCATGGCGTTTTCGTCGTCGAACATGGCTTCCGCCAAGGCACGGGCGAGCTCCGTCTTCCCCACGCCTGTGGGACCCAAAAAGATGAAGGAGCCAATGGGCCGCTGCGGTTCCTTTAATCCTGCCCGGGCGCGACGCACCGCCTCACAGACCGCCCTGACGCCGTCGTCCTGGCCGATGAGACGCAATCCGATTTGTTTTTCCAAGTGCAGCAGTTTCTGCATTTCCCCTTCCATCAGTTTATCGACGGGGATGCCTGTCCAGCTCGACACAATTTTAGAAACATGTTCTTCCGAAACGACCTCACTTAAGAAGCTGCCCTCTTTTTGTAGTTCTGCTAATTTCGCGCTTTCAACATCCAATTGACGCTGCAGCTCATTGAGTTGACCATAGCGGATTTCCGCTACCTTATCGTAGTCACCTTGCCGTTCCGCAATTTCTTCTTGACGTTTCGCATCATCAATTTTTGCTTGAAAGCCGCGGATAACTTCAATGCGGTCTTTTTCCGTTTGCCATTGGATCTTTTTCGAGTTCAGCTCTTCACGCAAATCAGCCATTTCCGATTCGAGGTTCTCAAGCCGCTCCAGAACGCCGCGGTCTTTTTCCTTTTTCAGAGCGAGCTGTTCAATTTCCAACTGGCGCAGCCTGCGTTCAATCACGTCAATTTCATAGGGCATACTGTCGATTTCAATGCGGAGCCGCGAGGAGGCCTCGTCGATGAGATCAATCGCCTTATCGGGCAAAAAACGATCGGCAATATAACGATGGCTCAAGGTTGCCGCAGCAACGATGGCATCATCGCTGATGCGCACGCCGTGGTGCACTTCGTAGCGCTCCTTCAACCCGCGCAAAATCGCAATCGTATTTTCAACGTTGGGCTGATCCACATAAACGGGTTGAAAGCGGCGTTCCAGCGCAGCATCCTTTTCCACGTACTTTTTGTATTCATCCAAGGTCGTCGCGCCGATGCAATGCAACTCACCGCGGGCAAGTGCCGGTTTCAACATGTTCGAGGCGTCCATGGAACCTTCTGTGGCGCCGGCTCCAACGATGGTGTGCATCTCATCAATAAACAAAATTACCCGGCCTTCCGCCTCTTGAACGGCAGAGAGAACCGCCTTCAAACGCTCTTCAAATTCACCTCTAAACTTTGCGCCGGCCACTAAGGCAGCAATGTCCAAGGCGGCAATGCGCTTATTTTTCAGCCCTTCGGGAACATCACCGGCAACAATACGTTGGGCCAGTCCTTCCGCAATCGCCGTCTTCCCGGTTCCCGGTTCACCGATGAGGACCGGATTATTTTTTGTGCGCCGCGAGAGTACCTGTATCACTCGCCGGATTTCTTCATCCCGGCCGATCACCGGATCCAGTTTTCCGCTTCGCGCCAGTTGTGTCAAATCGCGGCTGTATTTCTCTAAGGCTTCATAGGTGGATTCCGCGTTGGGATCGGTGACGCGCTGCGAACCGCGCACCTCTTTCAGAGCTTGCAAAACAGCTTGCAGCGTAATGCCGGCATCTTTCAAAATGCGCGCAGGCTCACCGCCGCCGTCCAAAAGTCCCAGCAGTATATGTTCCGTGCTCAAATATTCGTCTTTTAAATCTTGTGCCTTTTTCCAGCTCGATTCAAGGATTCTTTGGGCATCGTTACTTAAACCGGGTTGTCCGGTTCCACTGACGCGCGGCAATTTGTCCAACAATTGGCGCACAGAGAAGAGTACCTGTTCAGGGCGCACGCCTACACGTTGCAATATAGACGCAACGGCGCCCTGTTCCTGATTGACAAGTGCATATAACAGATGGAGCGCATTGATTTCAGGGTGTCCTTTTTCCGAAGCTTCCTGAAGGGCGTGCTCAAGCATCTCTTGCGTTTTAATAGTAAGTCGATCCATACGTAACATGTTATTTCTCCTGTTCTTTGTAGATTCTTAGCAAGAGAAGGCAATAAATATGCCAAGTGTAAAGACCGTAAAAGAGGATCTTAGCCTCCTTTTTTCAACGGAAACTGTTGCGTTATGAAGCACTGCGTATCAAATAGAAACAACGAGGACGCCATCCTCTTACATGTAAGATCACTTACTTAACTTCACTTTGTCCACTTTGCCATTGGGCAATAAGGGCAGACTCTTGTGGAAGAAAATTTTGCGCGGTATCTTAAAGTGGGACAAGGATGCGGCACACCATTCTTTTATATCGTCGTCGCTTACTTTCACGCCGGGAACAATAACCACATGGGCATGAGCCACTTCATCAAAAATTTCATCGGGCTCCACGATCACGGCAGCAAACAATATGGCAGGATGGGCTTCAAGTACGCGTTCGATCTCGCAGGGAAAGCCATTTTCTCCGCCGCATTTAAACATTTCAGAGCGCCTGCCGTGCAAGGTTAAGTTGCCGCTTTCATCAAGGCTCCCCAAATCGCTGGTGTAATACCATCCCTTATCGTCCATGACCTCTTCCGTTAATCCGCGATTATTCAGATAGCCCTTCATTAATACGGGGCCCTTGACGGCCACCTCTCCAATTTCACCCACCTTCACCGCTTTCCTCGCATGATCCACGATGCGCAGTTTACAATTGCTATAAGGCTTGCCCACATGACCGCTCATGGTTTCCGCCGATTGACCGGGCGGTGTGAAGGTTACGAACCCGCCCATTTCCGTGGCGCCATAGCCCGTTATCATGTGAGCGCCGGTTTTAAGACAAATCTTTTCTAAGACTGTTAATAAGTCTTGTGCGGCGGCGGAACCTCCCCACACAAAGGTTTTTACCGATTCCCACGTGGTAGTTTGAAATGCCGGATCCCGCATTTGAAGGATATACATGGCGGGCACCTGTCCGATTACCGTGATTTTTTCTTCGTCCACGGCCGCCAATACTTTGCCCGCGTCGAAGTCTTCCAACATGACCAAACAGGCACCTGAATAAAGGCCGCAATAACCAATTTCAACATTGGCCGCCACATGATTAATGGGGAAATGCAGGAGAATACGCGTATCGCCGGACATAGCGAGCAGTTGCTGTTCTTGCTCAACATTGCTTAATACCGAACGATGACTGTGGAGTACGCCTTTCGGGAAGCCCGACGAGCCGGAGGTGAACATGAGCAAGGTCGCATCGTCAGCGGAGATCTCGGCCTCACGTTGCTTCAATGCCTCTTGTAAATGAGTGCGGGGCTCAGCAATAAAGGCATCAAAGGCAGACAAGCTTTTTTGAGCATTGCCGATGATAAGGGTGCTCCGAATGCAGGGCAGCTCAAAACCAAAGGTAAGGGCACGTTCAACAAGATTCGTGTTGTCATAGTGTTCTTGTGTAATTAACACCACAGGACGGCAATCCTTCAAGATACGTCCCGTTTCACTGATGGAAAAGCGCGGTGAAAGACCTGTCCAAATGGCTCCGATTTTGGCGGCGGCCATGAAAGTGATGATGAATTCAGGGCGGGACATGGACACCAATGCGATGCAATCGCCTTTTTCAACGCCCAATTCTAAAAAGGCACGGGCGGTGCGATCGACTGCATTCGCCAACTGTGACCACGTGATGCCTTGCCCTTTAAATTTGATGGCTTCTGCATCAGGCTTTTCCCGGGCCCAATGATCCACATACCAGCTCAATAATTTTTCTTTTTTAATCATCTCCGCATTTTCTTTTCAGATGCCGATACATCCGGATGTAGACTTAAATTCGCTGAAGTCTTATGCTGTCTATTTTATCTTAAGTCAATGCAATAGTAACACAACCATTATTTAACACAATTTTGTCAGCTTCATTACGGACAACAAAATGGCACATAGTCCTGTCATCTCCAACGTCTCGCGACAATAGGTCAACCCGGATCTCAGAATCAGGCATGACCATGCCGGTAAACCTGCATTGCGCCGCCAGCAGCCGTTGGGGATTATTGTCCGCCTCTTCTCTCACAAGCTCACGGACGGCAAGCGCCATAGTCCCGGTGCCATGGAATATGATTCCCGGCAACCCCACTCCTTTGGCAAAAGCAGGTGAAACATGGATCGGGAAATGCACATCGGCCAAGCCGTCATAAATATAGGGGGCGAGCAAGGGTATAGCCACTTTCTTCGACCATAGGGGCGCCGTATTGCCCGCAGGCGCATCAGCAAGGCCTGGAAACACTTCGCCTTTCCCTGCATCAGTACATTTCACACCGCGGAGAAAACCGCCGATACGTTCCACAAATACGATGTCATCGTCCTTGTCCCGTGCCGTATATTCCAAGACAAGATGAGTCCCGGCGCGATGAGGCAAAATCGCGGCAACCCTGCCCTGAACACGCAGCCGATCCCCGGGGCGCATGCTTTTATGCCAACGCAGTATTTCACTATAGTGAACTTGCCGTGTAAGAACCTCAATAGGAAAATCAGACTTGCCCCAAAAATCTTTTACGCGCGCCGATAGCGGCCAGGTTAATGAGACAGCCAGCATAGGCGGGGCAATAATCCCGGCTTCACGGGTATCATCCAAAAAAAGAGGATTCTCATCGCCCGTGGCTGCGGCATAATACATGCACTGCTTAGCGCTTATTTCTATTTCTAAAGGCCGGCATTCGATGCCGACATAACCGGAGTTCAATTGCATTCGTGGTATCCTGATTGGTTGTGTTCACCTGTGGCTGTTGTTTTGATACAAGACATGAGAAAAGCCTTGGGGAAATGGTGTGGTGTTGAAAGAACCTCGCCCTTACTATTTTTTGGCAACAACAAGAAGTGAAAGCGCCGCTTACAGATTCTCATTGTTCGGTATTAAGATGCTATAGAAACTTCCTGTTGCGTTGGCAGATCGTTACGCGTGACGGCTTTCGTTTATACCGGTTTTCGCCCCACACTGAAATAGCGAAACCCGTTTTCTTTCATAATGGCAGGAGTGTACAGATTCCGCCCGTCAAAGACCACTTTTTCACGCATCAATGTTCCCATGCGCCCATAATCAGGTCGACGGAATTCATTCCACTCTGTCATTATAACAAGCCCATCAGCTCCCTCTAAAGCCGTATAGTAGCGCCCGGCAATACGGATGTTATCTCCATATTTATCTTGCAACCTGGAGGCTGCCACAGGATCATAGACCGTCACTGCGGCTCCGGCGCGACACAACCCGTCAATAATATATAAAGCGGGTGCGCCGCGTATATCATCAGTGCGCGCCTTAAAACTAGCACCCCAAACTGCAATTTTCTTCTCGCAAATGCTATCGCCGTAATAATCCAGTACACGCTGAAGAAATTGTTCCCGCCGTTTTTCATTGACTACACGGATGGCGGTAAGCAAATCATGGGGAATTTCATGTTCTTTCGCCAAACGCTCACAGACAGCCAAATCGCGGGGCAGCCCTGAACCGCCAAAACCGATACCGGGGAAAAGGAAGGTGGAACCGATGCGGCTGTCTGTGCCTACCGCTTCTCTGACCTCGGAAATGTCAGCGCCGCAATGTTCAGCAATATCAGCCAATTGATTCATCACCGAGATACGCGCAGCAAGCATGACATTGGTCGCGTATTTAGCCATTTCGGCGCTGCGCGGACTCAAAAGCATCAAAGGCTTGCCGGTCCGCAAAAAGGGACCGTAGATCTCTTTCATAATTTCGTTGACACGGATCTCTTCACAACCGATGAGCACCCGATCGGGCCGCAGAAAATCATCCACAGCCGAACCTTCCTTCATAAAATCCGGATTGATCACAATATCTGCGGGATGCGCCGCATGCTTTTGAAATACGGCTTCCAGCTTCTCGCCTGTTCCCGGCAGGCAGGTGCATTTGTTGACAATGATACGGTAGCCATCCATGGCTTCAGCGATCCGGGCGGCAACCTCTAAGATGGCCTCGCTATCTACATTCCCTGATTCGTCGGCAGGCGTACCAACGCACAGGAAAATAAGCAAACTTTCTTCAACGGCTTCTTTCAGGTCTATGGTAAAAGAGAGACGTTCCTCTTCCATATTGCGCACGATGAGTTCTTCCAAACCCGGCTCATGGAGCGGCGGAACCCCTTCTTTCAATAAAGCAATACGACTTTCATCCCTATCCATGCAGACCACACGATGACCGTTTTCCGCAAAACAGGTACCGGTAACCAACCCTTGGTATCCCGTTCCAATAATGGCTATTTTCATGATTGCATAGACTCCTGAAGATCACCTGATTTGAGAATTTCCCCTTGTGACTGTCAATCCCCCACCCCCTCATGGTATCAAGTATCCTCAAAACAGTACAAGAAAAGAAAGGTGAAAAGATAGAGAGCCACGGCGATTCGATGCGACAAGCTTAAACCCTATACCCAAAGCCTTTGCCAAGCTGACGCTACAAGCCGCCGCGGCTCAAAGGGGCATGCCTTTTCAGCGTACACAGAGCTGCACTGGTTTATGAGGCGCGCTGCGGCGTCATTGTTCCACTAGGAACAGTTGCAGGGAACGCGGTGAAAAAGCACGACTGTCATGGCAACCCTTGCTGCAAAGACAGTCTTTCGACTTTATGCAAACCCTGCACGGCATCACCGCTATGTCGTAGCGCCAACTTTTCGCGCTGAGTACCGCGTCAGAGGCTTGGACATCTATATGTATTATATCACGAAGCCCTTTTGAATGGGGACTATTTCCTTCATATTCAAAAAAATCGCTTATTAAATGACTTCAAAAAGGACCGCCTCACAACGGAGACGGTCCTTGGTAGTACACTATAGGAAAGCTATCAGCGCATATGGCTGGACAGAACACCCAGTCCCATAAAGCTGAGACCGACAAGCAGCCAGTCGCCCAAAGCTTTTTTCATCAATTCGGGTATGGGTAAAATCTTATCATTAGATTTACAGCAACCGCTGCTCTCATCCACATCTTCGCCTTCAGTCGGGGTCTCACCTTCGGCAGGTTCTTCACCCTCGGCAGGTTCTTCACCTTCAACAGGCTCTTCGCCTTCGACAGGTTCTTCGCCTTCAACAGGCTCTTCGCCTTCAACAGGCTCTTCGCCTTCAACAGGCTCTTCGCCTTCAACAGGCTCTTCACCCTCAACGGGTTCTTCGCCTTCGACCGGCTCTTCGCCTTCAAAAGGTTCTTCGCCTTCGACGGGTTCTTCACCTTCGATGGGCTCTTCGCCCTCGGCAGGCTCTTCGCCCTCGGCAGGTTCTTCACCCTCGGCAGGTTCTTCGCCTTCAACAGGCTCTTCGCCCTCGGCAGGTTCTTCACCCTCGGCAGGTTCTTCACCCTCGGCAGGTTCTTCGCCTTCAACAGGCTCTTCGCCTTCAACAGGCTCTTCGCCTTCAACAGGCTCTTCGCCTTCAACAGGCTCTTCGCCTTCAACAGGCTCTTCGCCTTCAGCACTTACCGGAATGCAACCTTCAACGGGATCGCAGACTTCACCATCCTCGCAGCGACTGTCATCAGCCACATGAATACAACCTCTTTCCGGATCACAGCTGTCAACGGTGCAATCGATACCATCGTCGCAGTCAAGAGGCTCACCGGCAACACAGCCTTCAACAGCATCACACATTTCAATACCGTTGCAAAGATTGCCGTCATCGCAAAAGCTATGATCCGGTGTATTCACACATCCAATCGCGGGATCACAGGTGTCGGCGGTACAATCGATACCATCGTCGCAAACGCTATGGTCAGGTATATGTATACAGCCTACAAGAGGGTCAAAGAAATCTTCAGTGCATGGGATATTATCATTGCATTCACTAACAATCGAAATAGCGCCGTCTATTTTCCCGACAGCCAACACATCCGCGTTTACACTACTCAGCGATGTAATCGCGGGCACATCCGTCACCGTGAGCGTGGCGGTCTCATTCGCATCACCTAGCACTTTAAAGGTAAGCAGAAGGACTTCAGATATTCCCCTAGGAAAGACTCTCGGTGTTTCTGCGAACATATCCGAGTAGAGAAGAACTCCATATGCGCCGTTCTCAACCGTATCCAAATTTTCAAACATCTCGAAACTGTTAAAAGCTGAACCCGGACTCCCGGAAATAAATTTGAGGAGTTCCGGATCGAAAGCCACACTCATTGAAAAAGCAAAGGCGCCGAGGCCTTGTGAATCCAAATAGATCGGTATTTGTATTTTACTGTCCGGTAATGTGGCAGCCTTACCTATCATCAGTACCGCGTCATCGATGTTGGGCTCTTCTTCCACCTCATCTTCAGCCCGGTCCCCGTCGGAAATTGCCTCCTTTGCAATGAAGCCCATAGGTCCGGCTGCTGTCCTTAGAAGATCCTTGCCTGTTACATAGCGGAGGGCTTGGGTAAAGTCTGATACGGTGATTTTACCATCACCATAACTATCTCGGGGCGCACAATCAGCGCGTTGAAACGCTAAAGAAGGGCTCTCTAGGGTCTCCAATCCCAAAACGAAACTACGTATCTTTCTAAAATCCTTAGCCTCCAGTTTTTCATTACCATCCATATCCGCTTCCAAGGGTAGTTCTACAAAATACGCCACTAATTCATGATTGTCTACCATTTCTACGGTTATCGTCTTACTGATTTTAACACTTCCATCCATATTCCAGCGGGCAAGTGTCCAGCCGGGATCTGCAGTGGCAGTCACGGTTACGGATTCGCCCGGTTCATACACATAGGTACCGGGCTCAGGCTCTGTTAAGCCATTGCCAACGATGCTTATTGTCAGCGCCGCGTTTTCTTGGAAGTCTTCGTCAAAACCGGGATCTTGATTCGGTGTAACCGTTGCTTCGCTATTTTCCGTATTGAGATATCCCATGTCGGCCATAGCCACTATGTGCGCCAGACAGATAGCAAAAATCACAATACATATTATCTTTTTTTTCATGATATATCTCTTTCTTTTCTTCATGTAATAATCTTTACGAACAGCACTTTATTAGACAATTCAATCTTAAATCTATCGTACCAAAATTTGATTTAATTTCCAAGTATTTGAAGTAAATTCTATGTTGCGCCGATTCAAATACGATTTCTTGGGTGGTGGCGCATGGTGAAGCATGGTGGAGATAGCTTTATGGTGCTTCACCACGATTTGGGCTTGATAATAAAGGACGAAACGCAAAGTGGTGGAACATGATGGAGATAATCGGGACTCCTCCCCCCTTATATATATATAATCTTACTTATTTTGTTTTCTCACGTGTAAGGATAGGAAAATGCTCCACCATGCTCCACCACTATGAGAAATACCCCTGATAACATTGGATGAATGCGTGGTGGAGATAAAATAATGTTGCTCCACCATGCTCCACCACGCTCCACCACTTTGGGGGCGAATCCCCGCCCATGGGCGCTTTCCCAAACCTAAGACTTTTTTTAAAACAGTAATTCTTCTTCATCATCGTCTGTTCCGTAGCCATTGCCTGCGTAGTTCCCGGCAGCAGCAGCATCCGAGTCTACCCTCTTAAAACTATATAGCCGCCTGCCCCTTACAATACGCGCCAAGAGCTGAAATCCATTGTGAACACAATCAATTTTAGCGCCCAACATTCTTCCGAATACAGGAACAGAATCAGGTTTAAAAAGCATGGTTTCCGCGAGTTCTTGGTCTTCCTCTTTCAGGATCTCAAGCAGTTCTTTGGCGCTTTCCTCGTCGTTGCCGATGGCTTTTGCCCAGATCAAAAAGGCACTGCCCCAATGAGCCTCCTCCGGATTCGCTTGGCTCATGAATTCATCCATGTTCTCCAAAAAGGCGTCTATCCCTGCTGACTCCAAGACGCCGCCCATAATCGCGGCGAAAGCTTCAAAGCTGCCCATACGGGTTGCAGCGAGGGCTTGACCGGTATCGATCCAGTTTTGGATGATGCTGATGCATGCGCCGGCTAAGTGAAGACGATTCGCTTGCACCCAAGGGATCAAAGGATCATGCTTGAAGGTTTTGCGCTGCCACGGCTTCTCCACTGCCGCAACAATACGTATGCGTACAATGCGCCGGGCAAGCTCCTCACTCCATTGAATATTATTGCCCGTGGCGGTCCACACGCAAGAAATGGGAAAGCTTGCCGTCTCGCTGCGGCCCAAGATGCGGTCGCTCCAACTGGTGGTCGTGAGGACGGCAGCCAACGACGGTCTGTCGATTAGACGCTTGGCAGGCAAGTTGTCGAACATAACGAGCTGCGGACCGTCGATCAAGCGCGCCGTGAGGTGTTTACGCAGCTCCTCATCATCATTGCCAAAAGAACAAGGGGCTACCTTGTCCCCCATTGCGATGATCGAGAAACATTCAGCGAGCAGACTTTTACCGGTACCCGGCGTAGGCGCCTCGATGGCAAAAAGCGGAGTCGGTCCCGGGATCATGTCGCGCATGAAAAGCAGCAAAAGGTGGGCAAGGGCATTGGCTTTATCTGCCGCTGAGGCAAAGGGGAAGTCCACGAGCAATTCTTCTAACAACCAATGCATCGCTTCATCCACGGGCATAAGCTCCAGCTTCGTGTAGTCGTTATGAGGTTTATACCACAGTCCGGGATTAGGATAGTAGCCCGCCCGGGTAGTCAAATTACCGTCGGGCAGGAAGACGGGGTTATTCAGCACTTTGTTGATTCGAGGCAAGCTTCGCTCACCGGTAAGCAGTGCCGCCATGACGCCCTTGGACACATAAGGCTCAGGGACCGCCTTTCTGACGATACGGCAGTTGTCGGCATAGGCCGGCTGCGCTTTCGTCGCAACGGGAGAATACCATTTCGCTGCCTTGCCATCGAGAATGGTGTTGAAAAGTTCGGGCAAGGTATTGCAGAGTTTATTTTGGTCAGGGTGAAGATGAACGATCAGCCCGCCGCGGTTAAAGAAGGGCGCCGGGTTACCGCTGAGATCCCCTTTAGCAGTGCTGTTGATCGCTTGTTGATTGTATGCCAACACGGCGTTAACCCCTTGTGCCACATCGCAATTGGTATCCCGCGTATGCACACAATGGACTTCATCGCGGGCAAAGATTTCTCCGTCCGGGGTCATGTAGCGCGTTTCCGTGGGCACTTCTGCCTTCGCACCCTTGACGGGCCGGACAGGAGCGTTCCTCGGGGTCGACTTGACAAGGCGGCGCGGCGCGCCAAGTCCATGCTCCCAGCCTGAACGGAAGGCAGTCTGCGCCTCCGATTGAGACAGTCCCGCCGCCATCGCTGCTGAGACAAGGGGTTCTTCCGCAGCCTCCTTGTCCAAGCCCAGATGGGCAAATCCGGCCAGTGAATAGGCTTCGCGGTTCAGCGTATCATTGCGCTGTCCCTGCCCTGTGCGCTGCACCTGTCTCACGGCACTGTCAAAGGCAGCCGCCACATAAGGCGGCAGCGCGGCATGGGTCGTAGGCGTGGACACGTGTGTGTCAACCTTTTTTCGCTGCGCCCTTTCCTCCTCATGGAGGGGAAAAAGCCTGTCGAGCAGCTTCTTGGGCCATTCCCGAGCGTGTTCAAGTTGCCCGTATAAAGTATAAACGGCACCGGATTCATGGATCGCGCCCGGCGCCACCACATAACCGCCCGTGGTTCGGATGTCGATTCCGGGCACGACGGCGGCTTTGTTCTTGTTCACCCGAGGATGATGGTTAAACCAAAAATGATAGCCCCGTCCTGTTT
>JAAYJI010000169.1 GCA_012523015.1 Candidatus Hydrogenedentota bacterium | reverse complement strand
GCATTGCGGCATGTGATTGAAATGCGCACCGATCCTCATGCAGAAGAAGAGATTCGTTTTCTTTTCGGAAAAGTCTATCATCTGGTGAAAAAACGATACCCCAATCTTTTCGCCGACTATGAGGAAATGGAAGTGGATGGTTTGCCTTGGGTAAAAACCACGCGCTCGAAAGTATAAGCTTAATCGGGGTCATGACTAGTTTTCTTGGGATTGTTGACGATGGTCATGATCCATGGTGAATGATCGTTTTTATAATTTCGTTTTACTTGGGTTTAGGGCTTGTAAATAAAAAAAGGTTGGAATGGCCGGCGGTACCTTAGGCGTTATAAGAGGCATCGCTATGCCATCGGATACCGTATAGCAATAACACGCCCTGCTCGGGATAAAGCGAAGACCGATTTCAACACTGCAGAACACGGTTCTGTTGAAAAAGTAGTTTTTTTTCTTATCAAATCAAAAGTCAGGAGAGGTCATCATGTTTGCTGTCCGTGAGCGGTTTAAACTGGATGAGCATTTTTTAGAGTACTACCAAAATCGGCAACCCGAATGGGGGCCTTTAGGCTATATTACATTTAAACGCACCTATGCGCGGTCCTTGCATAATGACCCCGGCAAAAGAAGTGAAGAGTTTTGGGAAACCCTGCGCCGCGTCATCGAAGGCTGCTACACGATCCAATGGAATCACTGCTTAAGCCTGAAACTTCCGTGGAAACCGGAAAAAGCGCAGCGCTCCGCCCAAGAAATGTTTCGGCTCATGTGGGATTTTAAATTCCTGCCGCCCGGGCGCGGACTGTGGATGATGGGAACCGACTATATTTATGCGCGGGGCAGCGCAGCGCTCAATAACTGCGCCTTTGTCTCCACGGAAGATATCGATACAGACTTCGCCGAGCCCTTTTGCTTTCTCATGGATTTGTCCATGCTCGGCACAGGTGTCGCCTTTGATACAAAAGGGGCTGAAGGCGTGACGATCCGCAGTCCCCAGCGCCGCGAATACACCCATGTGGTGGAAGACTCGAAAGAGGGATGGACCGATCTTGTCCGTACCGTGCTCAATGCTTATGTGGGACGCGGTCAGCGGCCCGTGCAAATCGACTACTCGAAAATACGGCCCATGGGGGCTCCTATCAAAACTTTCGGCGGCATCGCGCCCGGTCCCGGCCCGCTCCAAGAGTGTATCGCCAATATCGACAAAATACTTGCCCCCCGTGACGGTTGCGCAATTTCGTCTGTCGACATTACCGACCTCATGAATGTGATAGGCAAATGTGTGGTTTCCGGCGGTGTGCGGCGTACGGCAGAACTGGCGCTGGGCGATCCGAGCGACGAAGAATACCTGCAGCTGAAAGATCCCAAACGCAACAAAGAGCGTCTATTGGAATGGCGTTGGGCGTCGAATAACAGTATCATCGCAGAAGAAGGCATGGACTATCAGCAGGCGGGAACCCAGACCGCGAGTAACGGTGAGCCCGGCTATTTTTGGCTGGAAAATGCCCGTGCCTACGGGCGCGTCAAAGATGGGCCTTCCTATATCGACGCGAAAGTGGCGGGCACCAACCCCTGTGCAGAACAAAGCCTTGAGTCCTATGAAATTTGTAATTTAGTAGAGACCTTCCCGTCGCGCCATGCGTCGCTCGAAGAATATAAGCGCACGTTGAAATTTGCGTATCTCTACGCGAAAACAGTGACCTTGATCCCCACCCATAATGAGCGGACTAACGCCATCATGCTGCGTAATCGACGCATCGGCCTGTCCCAATCGGGTATTGTGGAAAGCTTTACCCGACACGGACGGCGCGAACATTTCCGGTGGTGCGACGAGGGCTATAAATACGTTGGACAACTCGACCGCATCTATTCGCAATGGCTGTGTGTCCCGGAAAGTATTAAACGAACCAGTATCAAACCGAGCGGTACCGTTTCCTTGCTGCCCGGCGTCACGCCCGGCATCCATTATCCGCACAGCCAATATTACTGGCGGACTATACGACTGGATAAGACCAGTGTGCTTATCGATCCCATCCGCCAAGCAGGTTATCGATTGGAAGAATCCGTTTACGGCGATAATACGCTGATCGCCTATTTCCCTGTAAAAGAGAAATACTTTGTTCGAGACAAGAATAAGGTGAGCATTTGGGAGCAGGTCGAGAATGTGGCGCAGATGCAGTATTATTGGGCGGATAATCAAGTCAGCGCCACCATTACCTTCCGAGAGGAAGAGGCGCAGGACATTCCCTATATCCTCGAACTGTACGAGTCGCGGCTCAAATCCATTTCCTTCATGCCCCTGAAAGATCACGATTATCAACAGGCGCCTTATCAGGAAATCACGCAAGAGGCTTATGAATACGCCATCTCCAAATTAAAAATCCTGAACTTCCACAGCATGAATACCGATGAAGTGCAAGACCTCTATTGCGACGGCGGCCGCTGTGAGATTCCTGTCACCGCGCCTGTTCCGGAACAACAGGAAGTGCCCTTTGATACGTGTGAAGAAGAAGAAGCGGCACGACCTAATGAAGGGGAAGTGGGCGCTCCTGTATAAATAGCGCTGCGTCACGCTGTGCGCGCGGCAAAAGCATAAACGCGGCGGCGTTGCGCACACACCTTAGCGCCTCGCGTCGAAACCAGAGTGTATAGCCATATAGCAAAAGCCGGCTGTGTCGTAACATACACAACCGGCTTATTTTTCGCTTCGATACAGAGGGTTTTGTTTAGCGTTGGCTGTTTACCACCGCCTGCAGATAGCGCAGGTAATCATTGAGAGGAATCAAGCCTGAACCTGATTCTTGGGGCGGCACAAGGAGCGACTTATTGTCTTGACCGCCTTCGTCGCCGTCTTTCTCTTCCTCTGCAGGAACGGGCGCGGGCGCTTCGTCCTCAATCTAGGTTCCATCGCTGATTAAGACTTCCACATTGGTTTCCGGGTCAACAATAATCGGTGTTTTACTGCGATACCCGCCAAAGGGCACCAGTCCAAAACGTTCCGTATATTTCAAATACAATAAGGCGCGGTCGCCCTTTTTGAAATTCGGGACGGAGGTGACAGCAGTCACGATATTGCCATGCTTGCCGCCGATAACAGAGAAGGTCAGTTTCGAATCCTTGTTCAATTGACCCTTGACCACACGGTTGACCTTTACAACGACGTCGGTATAAATTCGATTATCTCGCCCCAAGCGGCCTTCGGCAGAGGTGACAACGCCGGTAAAGACATAGTCGGAATCGGCTACCAAGGCTTCGGTGGGGATAGGCAATTGCCCTGCAAAGGCCGTGGCGGCGAAGAGCATAAGAACAAGCACGATAGCGGCAACGGCGGCTTTAATGCGTTGTAAGCGGGGACGATGTTTCAAAATCATTCCTCCCAACATGAGCAACAGGATCACGGTCAGGATACCGGACTGTGCCAACCTGAGCGTAACGAGGATGGTTCCGCGCACCACTTTTAAGAGCGTCTGATGTTCCATCAATTGTTTGGCGAGGTAAGGAGCGGCATGATAATAGAGATCTACACAAGCCGTGCCCACAGCGGATTTAAGCAATATGGTATCGCGGAACTGACGCAAGCCATTGTTCAAGCGTGTAAAGACCGCTTTGGAACCGCCGGAGCCGCCTATTCCGCCGGAACCGCCGCCGCCTTTAACACCGAGCAATCCGAGCAGTCCGCCGCCCTCGGGCAATAAACCGTCGATACCATCCAACACACCGTCCGTATCCACGCCTTCGCCGAAGTCTTCAATGATATTCATAGGACAGACATTGTCTTCATCACCGAACATGGGCTTCTGGGCAGGCAGCATCCGTTCAAGAATTTTTTCTGATTTTTTGCTGATTACGGTATTCTTTTCGAAATCCCACGCCAGCGGCGTACCGGTGAAATAATTGTCGATGCCGTATACATTCCCAAATTCGTTGTACACTTCCGAGGGATAATTGGTGGTAAAAGAATCGGATTCCCGAACGTAGATGGAATAACTGATGGGGAAATCCCCTTGTATGCTGTCAAAGTCTTCCGCGACCATATCGGGCGGCGCTTGACGATCATAACCGCTTCCGGTCAAGGGATTCATGGTGAATACGTAAGACGGTTCGTAGAGGAAGTTTGCGCCGGGCAGTTCCATCTGCTTCCAAAGGCCCATCAAGTTGAATTTGCCTTGAAGCTGAATATTGGAAGATTTTTGGTAGAGTCCGGTCATGGTGCTGAAGAGAGGAACCCGTTCCGCCGTGTCATCGGTACTCAAGCTTGCCCAAGCGACAACATGAGCGCCGGCGATGGGGATGGAGGGCACGCCGGAGGTGTCCCGCGCATGGGTGCGCGCTTCTTGTTTAATACTAAAGAAATTCTCAAGCCCGTCTTTACGGGGATAGAGCCAGGAAACGCCTGAAATATCGTCCGGGGCAAGATCACGCCATCCCGCTTCATAATTACCGTCGACCGTCTCGGTCAGGAAATAAACGGGGAACATGGTCGGCGTTGCGCCTCGGCAACTGCGTACACCCCGGGCATCGGTAATTTGCAATACAGCCGGCTCCACAGGCAAGCCGAAATCATCGCTGAAGAGGACATCATTATAGGGGTCAAGATTATTCAAGGGCGTGTAGGCGAGTCCGAGGAGATGCCCCACACTGTGGGCGATGGTAGCTTGAAGATCCAAGGTACCGAAAGAAGTATTGGGCGCCAGATCGGAGCGGTGCATGCTCGCATTCACCACAATGTCACAATCCAAAATGGTTTCCGCGGGCACAATAACATCTCTGCCGGGCAGCTCCAATATGGATGTGTCAATGGTGTAGGTAATCATGGTGATGGCCGGCACAGCCCACGATAAGCCGGGTATGGCGTAATCATCGTCGTCGACCTGTGAATAGCCATCTTCAGGTCCGACCTCATCGACCTGCATGAAGACCATGGGCAAATAGTCGAGAGCAAGGGTCCCGGCCATGATGGGATCTTCTATGAGCCCGGCAAAGCGAAAAGCGGCATAACTGGTGGGCACATCCTGCCAGACCTGAAATCCTTCTTTCACTTGTTCTATTTCAGCGGGACTAAAACCCCGGGGACCGGATTCGATGCGAAATTCTAATCCTTCCCCTTTCTCGATAACACCATTATTATTCGTGTCAAAATCTCTGAAGGGCCACGTGGCATAGCGTATTTGCTGGTTCAAATTGAACCCGCCTTTCGGGAAGAACCCATGGGCGGTTCCAACGAAACCAACCAATACCAATACCAAACAGGCACCCGCTGTCAGGAGACGCATCGCCTTTGTCATCCGTCCATCCTTTCCTGGGCTAATCATGTCACATCAAAACGGAACCGTACTGCTGCCGCGGCGGCCCGCGACGAACAACACGACCACAAGTCCCGCCAGCAACAATATATCTCCGGCAAATCCCGAGGATTCTTCCGAAGCAGGACCACATCCGAAGAAGAATAATTTTTCCCGCGATTCCGGGTTTACATATTCAAAGCCGTTAACAAGCACATCTTTGCCGTAATTGGCACCGCTGCTGATAACGGTCACATCCATCAAGCCTGTTTGCGGCAACCCGCCTAGGGGGAAGCCCACGGTTACCTGCGTACCATCGGCGGAGATGTCCAAGATCGGCATGAGTGTCTTTCCGAAATACACGCTGAGATCCATACCGTCAAAGAAGTTTTCGCCGTGCAGCGTCACCGGGAACAGATCCTTGGAAGCACGGGCAGGATTGACCCGCAAGAGGGACGGCCCGTTCATATTCATGTTGCTCATCAACGAGAACAGATCGCTGCGACTGGCTTCTTCACCGGTTTCGGGATTACGCACAATCACAGTAATCGGAACTTGCGGCACGATCCCTTCACGGGAATGGATGGTCAGGCTGATTGCCGTATCGTTCGCAGCATTCACAACCACGTCATAGGCACTCATCACGACGGTAGGATTGTCGCCGAAATTGTTGCCGTAAATGACCAAATTAAATCCTAATCCCGGAAGCGTTTGTATGGGCAGTACATTTTGCGATGCCGAACTGATTTCAATGCTCTGCGGACCGATGGGCCGTTTACGAGCGGTGATCAAGCCCGAGCGCTGTTTAATAGAACTGCTTGAACGCAGCCAATTCAATCCGCTCGTATCGGGGCGCTGTACGCCTGTGTATTCTTTCATGAAATACATGGTAGGCGGCTCTTTGAAGTAGGAGACAAAGCCCACGCCGCGCTCCGCCCACGGAAATTCACGGAACTTCATATAATCATACTGCGCTTCGGATTTGAGGCCGGCCCAAATATGCGGATCCGGTTCACTGGGCGTATTGGGCCCGTAGGAAACGATACCTGCACGCAGTGTATCGCCCACACCCATGCCGTTAGCAGCACGAATTACGATAAAGAAGTCGGGGCCGGCGTCTCGGCTGTTATTGCCCTCGCCGAAAGTATCGGGGACGATTTGACGGTTCCTCGGCTGCTCTTCAATGGGCAGCGGGAAATCACGGGTCCCGGGAAGAGAGAAGACAAAACGGATCTTAATGTCTTCTGCGTTACGCCCGACAAAACGCGGTTCCACATCCAGATTCAAGGGAATGTCGATATCCGGGTCGAAGAGTCCGCTGCGATTGTTCGGGTGATTAACATTATCACGATAAATCGCCACACCGCTGACGCGCTGATCCAGATCAAGGGGCAACAGATCAATGGTCGGGTTGAAATTAGCGACTTCACCATCCTGATAGAGCTCCACAGTGACCTCTTCCAAGAAAGTGGGTTCTTGCACAATACGCCACGCGCCGCTTCGCGGTGTTCCACTGCGCAACGTTAGGGTATTGCTCGTGTTACTTAGGATTTCGTAGCTTTCAAAACGGTTATCAACAAGGAAGTCACCGACAAAAGCGTTGGCTGCCCAGTTCACACCGCTTACAATAAAGGCTTTAGGAGAACCGGTGCCCCCTTGACCTTGTGCACGGGTGCCGTCTTTGCGGTTGGTGGCGATATCCAATCCGAGGACGGGCACGGCAGCGCCGCCAACGTGGATATCACTCTTACGCTGGGTCATGTCCACGATTTTCATGGGCACGTTGGCTTCCAACATGTCATGACCGTAATATTCCTGTACGGGGCCTTCATCACCGTGACTCTTGAGATAGGCACGGGGGCTGGTGGTCATGGAATATTTATATTGGATACCGGCATCGCGCCTATTTGCAGCACGGGACGGTAAGCTTGCAGGAATAACAGCGCGGAATTTTTGGAAGCGCGCGATCTTATCGGAAGTCTTCACGGTGATGTACAGATCAGGTCCACCCGTATCGGAAGAAGCGGTGTCAGTCGTGGGAAGTTCCCAATGTTTCACGGGCGCAAAGGTCAACACCCACGCTTTATCCGCTTCATCGACAAAGCCGTCGCCGTTGAGATCATCGGGCTTACCGTTGCCGTTGAGGTCAACCAATTCGGGGGCTGTCCCCCACTTGGCGCCGGTCACAGGCAGTACGCGATGCATCAAGGGCAGCGCTGAATCGGAATAGCCTTCAATTTCTTCGGGATTTATGAAAAGGTAGCCGGGAAGACGGGATGCATCTTTGTCGCGTTCCCACAATAAGACGCCTGAGGACAGGCTCTTATTATTATTGTTGTCGGGATCCAAGGGTTTCAAAATATCGGGGGAGAAATCAGGACCCCAGAAGGCAACTGTGATCTCGCCCAAGGTCAGACTATTTCCTTCTTCATTGACGACTGGATCTACACTGCCCACCAGATTGATGCCGAGCATAGGCGTATGCTTGCTGTTGGCATCCACTTTTTGGGTTAGCAGCCGTGCTTGCGCGTCCTGAGCGTCCCAATCGATATAGCGTGGGAAGGCATCGGTTCCTGACGGACCCGGCCACGTCAAGCGAGAAGGTGTGATGGGCGCCGCAGGCGGCATGGGATAGGCTCCGGAACGGGGCCCTTTCGGTGCGCGGTCTGCGTTGACATCATAGAAGGGTGCCTGCTCAAAACTGTTGCGGGGCATGCCCCATGGACCGGTAGTTAAGCGATATCCGAGACCATCCACGCCTACAGCAGAAGCGAAGTCCATGGGGAAAAAGGAATAGACATCGGGATCATGTCCGTTTGCAAAGCGAGATCTTGCCAATCCCGTCGGCTCTGTCCAAATGCTCAGCCAACTGGGCTCTTGGTTACGGATAGGGCTGTACCCCATATCTGCATAGGTAATTTCTGTATCCATATCAATTAAATAATTGGGGATAAGCATGAATATGGCTTCGAAGAGATCCTCGTCAATCTTCAGAGCTTGGCGCAAGATATCGCGTTCGTGGGTCAATACGAGATCATGCACTTCCAAACCAACCTTGAAGGGTTTCGCTGCATTAGCATTTAACGTGCGTTCCGGCCAGAAAGGCTCCTCAAACCAGCGCGGATCATTTTGCCAAGTACGTCCGTCTAAGATCGATTCCTGGTCGGGTATCTGGCTATCCACAAAAATACCGCCGGTCCACGTACGGGTCGCAACATCGTAGCGTCGCGGCTCTATAAAGGCTCGGAATTCAGAACCGGGCCGCGCGCCAGCATTGGTGGCAGGGCGGTTTGAGCAATCTCTGAAGCCGCTGTCAAAGCGCGCCGTTACGAAGAAATCATAGGCGAACTCGCTGCCAATCCTGATTTGATCTTCGTCATAGGCAAAGGCGGCATCATTGGGTGTGGGCTCAACATAGGCCTGTGGATAGTCGTCTGTTGCGACAAATTTTAAACATATTTTCCACCATGGATCACCACCGCCCGGCGGTTCAGGAATGTACTCCCAGTAGGCGTTACTGGGCACGCCGAGAAGGGGCTCGTCGCCATTAAAGGAAACACCCAAGTCTTGCGGTGTAGGCGTATCAAAGATTTGGTTATTATTCGTATCCTGCCACACCCACAGCCCATTTTGACACACATGATCGCCCCAAGTTCGACTGTCATTGCCGCCATATTTAATGGGCTTCAACGCGGTGTTTGGATTAAAGCCGCCGTTACCCGGCGCGCCATGGGGGTCGCCGCCCACATCCGTGAGAATCACGTTAACTTCAGAAAGTATGGGCTTATTTTCTTTATTATTGCCGCCGCTCAGTGAAGGGGTGGAATGCAGATTGATTCCGATCACAGCCGTCCAGTCGTCCAGGGCTACGAGTTTTCTAAACTCCATAAATTGGCCGGTGACAACCGTCATCCACTGCAAGGGCTTATTCCATCGCGGCCGTGAATATTCCGCCAAGGGCAGGGCAAGGAAAGGAGAAGTTCTCCAGAGGTTCGGCGTTGGGATGGCCGCTAATCCCGGCAGCCCTGAAATAGCCGAAAAGTCGGGCCCTGACGGATCATAGGCACCGAAGGAAGAAGAATAAAAGGCCTCTGCTTCGAGCTTTTCCGGATCGTCATCATAGAAATTAGGGCTATAGGTATCAAGCACCACGCCTTCTTCATCGCGCGGCACCCGCCCCCGGGCATCTACCATGACTGCATTGGTGATTTCCACGCCCAAGCTCAGTTGACTGCGCCATGTAGCCGAAGTGCGCACTGCAACAATATAAGCATTGCCTGTACAATCGTCGACATCGGGTCCGGCAGAAATAGAATAGGCTGGCCCGGCAAAGCTAAGATCGTAGGTGAGATCGTAGCCTTCAACCGGCAGACCATTAGTCGTCAACAATTTACCTCGATCTCTGCCATTACTATCCCATGTAAAGAGCAGTCGATCGGTGGGATAGTCTAAGTTACCGTAGCGCGGTTCGCCAGCCAGATTTTCCTCATCGGTACAGGTGTCTTGGAAGAAACCAAATTCGAGCAAGTCGCTGGTGTGCAGCCCGCGCGTCACGGTATATTCTAAATCCCGTTCTATATGGTCATCATTGACCAAAGAGAAAGTCAGCCTCTGCAAGGAACGGGGCGCACGATTTTCCGGGTCATAGGACATGGTGAATCTGAACAAAGGTACCCAATCGTGTAACGGCAGCAAGGCTTCTTTATCGCGAATAAGGGTTTCGAAACTGAGATCGGCCGTGGGCACATCCCCGTCGCCGCCCTCTCCTTCAGAGGGTCCTTCCCCTTCAAAGGGTCCTTCCCCTTCGAAAGGTCCTTCACCCTCGAAAGGCGTCTCGCCGTCGCCGTCACCGCCGGCATTCCACTCATCCCGCGCGTTGGCGGGTCGTGGGAATATGGCTGTGGAAACGCCGCGCCGTGCTTGCCAACCTGCCACCGGACTCGCTTCAACCCAACCGCGACCATCGCTACTATACCAGACGTCGTTGAAATCGTTACTGGCTTTTTGGTCGCGGCTCCATCCTGCCATAACAAAAATTTTGCCATCGTAGACAATGGAGGCGTGCTCGCGTCTGCCCGGCCATCCGGCATTCGCCGTTTCCTGCACCCACTCCACGCCGTCTGCGGATGACCAAACATCATTGGCGTAACTGCCGGTTGCCCTATAATCCGACGCGGCTTGACCACCCATGACGTACATGCGTGGTTTGCCCGGCTCCGCTTCAAATACGACGGAGGTATGGCCGAAACGGGGTGACCAATGGGGTCCTGCCGCTACTTGCTCCCAATTCTTTCCGTCTGTGGTCGACCAAATATCGTCCATGAGCAGCAACTCGCCATCGGTATCCTTTGACGTGCCGCCCATCACAAAGAGTTTGCCGTTCAAGACTACGGAGCTGTGATAAGCACGGGCGCTCCAAGGCGCTGCCTCCGTCTGATTATCCCAATACATCAGGTTAGGTCCCTGAGAGGTCCATACATCATTGAAAAATTTATCGTTGACGCGGTCAGTCGAGTAACCGCCTATAAGCCACGCATTGCCGTTATATACGACGGTCGTGTGCCCGCGCCGTGCGGACCATGCGGCATAGGTAACCAATCGTTTCCACTTTTTTTCTAAGGTATCGAGAAGCCAAATTTCATTAAGGCCGGGCGATAGATTTGAAAATCCGCCCAAAACCCATAACCCCATGCTGCTCGTAACACTTGTTTGTCCGGCGCGATATCCAAAGTCTGTGCCGCTTCCGGCATCCCATTTATGCCCGGCAGGCGGTACTTCCGTCATTTTAAATACTGCGCCGGGGCTTAATTTATCAAAGCCGAAGGGGTCATCACCGACAAAGTTGTAGGTTCCGCCCAAAAGATAGACATCCCCTTCTTCTTTCGGATTATCGGCTGCCAAGGGCAAGACGGCAGTAGGCGCGCCCTCTTCTGCATCATGGTCATCGTCTATCACTGCGTCGCGGTAGTCGGCAACATTACCCATGCTCGTTCGTGCGTTGTCGGAAGGAGCGTCGCCGCCCTCATAGCGGCCCACAGGGACATCAGCGAAACTTAAATGAGGATTGGAAAATAAAAAGACTTGTGTCGCGCCCTGAGGAGGAGTCATGATTGACGCATAACCTTGTCCGTCACGACCGGTCCATCTTGCGCCTGATGAAAAGGCGTAGAGACCGCCCCCATCCTGCCCTGTATTCTCCGCTTGATCCGGACTGCTGTTGCAACCTAAGGTATAGCCAAGCTGCCGAACCAGTGCCACATCTGCATAGGAAACAGGCACCACAGAGAAACCATAGCGCGCATCGCCTGCAGGATCTTTCATCAGCCACGCAGCACCACTCTCATCGGCGGTCATCAAAATCACGACGTCCGCGCCGTAGAGGTCGCGCCATTCGTGCAGTTCGTCTAGCGCAGCTTCCGGATCTAAAGCCTGGGGATCAAAATCTGCGGAATAGGTCGCACGATACAGATCAGTCACAGCATCGCCGCTTTCCTGATAGCTTACGGGCAGTGCAGCAACCAAGCGCAAAGATAAATCGACATCACTATCTGCGAAACTTTGGTTGGCACGGTGCAACGCCATTGCGATTACATTTGCCATACCCGAACGATGATCGGTCGCCCATAGGGCGGCATCTTTGGTAAAAGCAACCATTACATCAATGACAGCGCTTGCATCTTCGCCGGTGTCATGCTCCGACACATTCGGTACGCCGCCCGGGTGCGGGCCGGCGATGGCTTCGCACTCATAGCCGTCGTTATAGAGGCTCAAAGCTTCTTCCACAAGATAGGCACGGCCCGTCGCAGCATCTTCCGTTAAACTGTATGCCCGCTTCGTGTCCAACACTTCGATCCGACCCAACAAGCTTCCGTCATTGTCGAGACTGAGGAAGAAAGAACCGTGTTCCACGTCGTACAGAGGCCCTGACCAAGTACGTACACCGGTCACAGGCGTCTTGTGGTTTTCGACGCGACCCAACAATTCTACGTCGGGGAACAACGAAAATAAGACAGTACTTGAACCGGGCACTAAACTGCCTGATTCCAGCCTAGCACGGTCATATTCAAAGCTGTGCACGCCCTCACCGGTATCGATTCCTTTAATTAAAGGAGGCGCTGCACCATCCCTCTCCGCAGCAGCTGCTTCCCCTAAGGAAGCAGTAAACGGTGAGACACCAAAGAATACCCCTACACACAACAACATTGAGCACACAATGAGTAGGGTATGTTTCCCTTTTGTCGGTGAGACACGACTAGAAATCATATCGTCACTCCTATCCATCTGGAAATTTCGGCGGTTGAAGTGAAACAAGTACATCCGCAAATATATGTTTACAGCTATGTTTATAATTCATGATCTACGCACACCCCATTGATATTCCTCATCAAAAGAGTCCTACCCGGATGCTGACGCATTTTATATCATCCACTTTCTAAAAGATAATTCTTGACAGATTGTAATAAATTATTACATTTTTACGCGTGAATGTCAACAAAAATTTTATCGCCCTCTAAAAGGTCAGCGACAGCCACTTCATCAGCGCTCTTTTATCGGCATTCTCAACCCACCTTTTTACTCCAAATTAAAGCTAAACAGGTGGAATAAAACCGTATAGAAGTGCGGTAATCGCGGTAGCCTCAAGGGCATGACACCATTTTAAATCCTAGGCGTACCGTATAGCAAGAAACTCGCCATGGACGGGCGGCGCAACTTCTTTAGAAAAATGTGTACAAACGAATAACAATTTCATAATCTCGGCACGACGCTTTCCGCGCAGCTTCAACACGCCTGCATGCCGTCGCAGCACAACGCTCTCGCCGGAGATGCCTAGTAATCTTTCTTCCAGAACACACCGACGCCACTACGTTCTTGTGCGTTCGCATCGCCCTTCACTGAAATTTGCGGCGTCACCTCCACCTCCACCGATACCTTGCCGCTGTCCGTGGTCGTGCCTTGTTCTACTTCCACATAAACAGAATCCGTAAAATATTTCCCCATACCGACGGAGGTTTCATCGGCACGTTCGCCCGTGCGCAAATCAAAACGGTCAATCCCGGGCAGTTTAACATTGCCGGAGAAAAAAGGCACGCCGCCTAAACCTTGATTGAACATAGCGGCGACACGGGCAAGCTGAATCGCCTGCACGGGCGACAGCCGTGAGAGATTGCGTCCGAAAAGAATCTGTGCCAAAATTTCGTCTTGCGGCACCACCGGATCGGATGACAATTCCAGTTTCACATTCGACAATTCCCCTTTCAAACCAAGCCTGGCTTTTAAGGAGGGCGTGTCCACTTGTGCGCGCATATCTAAAAAAGGTTTATCGGGAGCGCCATCTAAAAAGAGTAATGCGCTGTCTTGCAATTGAAAGCGCCGATTCAAAAAGTCGAGGTGACCGCGAAGCACCGCCACACGCCCATCAATACGTATATCCGCAAGGGTACCGCCTACATGCAGTTTCCCGCCCCACTCGGAATCAAGAATGGGTGCCCGCGCATAAAACTTGCCCGGAATCTCACAATCCACATCCAAGCGGATCCGTTTTGCGAAGCCGGGGCTGCTCTTCGTATCACGCTGAAGCGCCTGCCCGTCGCGCAGTTCCGTTACCTCCAATTCAGGCGCCTCTTTACCCGGCAGTTCATCCGGCATGGACACCTCCATAGGGGTCACCTTGATCGCGCCCTTGAGCAGCGCATCCTTCAACGAACCTTTCAACTGCAAGTCGCCGCTCACCCGCCCGTTCATATAATCGAGCTCGGCGAAGCGTGCCTCCCGAAAATGAACCTGTGCCTCCATGGGAAAATCTTCCTCAGGGATCAGCCGTATTTCTCCTGTAGCGCTCATGCTCTCCTCGCCGCCCATGTCCGCTGTACACGACACCAGACGCAGCGCGTCCCGCTCCGCCACGAGATGCATCGCCACATGATCCATCCGCGTGCCGGTCTGCACAAACTCATAATCCACTTCATGGAGCGCTGCCTCACCGCGCACTTCAGGCCGCATCACGCCGCCGCCCAACGTAAAGGCTCCTGTTGCCGAACCGGTCACATCGTGATCATCCAGCCCCAAGACGGCGCAGAGCTCTTCCAGCTGTACATCAAAATCTATCGTGCCGCTCAGTCCTGTATCGCTTGGAATCTCCAAGAGCCACGGCTGCAAGTGTACCTGTGCCTGCACCGACGCCTGACAGTTCAGTTCCGCCACAGCGTCTAACACCGCCTTCATCGACAAGGCGGCACCGGCGGCGCCCAAGGAAAATTCACCGGATAGGTTCAGTGGATTTTTATCCAACACCACTTCTTCAGACAAGGCATCTGCTTGCGCCCGGAACTGCGCCGTCACAGTGGGCGCTTTCAGCGTACCGCTCAGTGATATCGTCGCCTCTGCCGCTCCGCTCAGCGCCGGCGCGCCAAAAGGAACAGCCGCGTCAAGAGGAATCTCAAGGGCACGCAATTCTCCCGACAGGGTTTCGCCCGCCCATTCCCCCTGAAGGTGCACGGTGCCGCTGCCCACCCGAAGCTGTAAGGGCTCAATACGCAATCCCGAGCTGAGCGCCGTCACACGGGCAGGCTCCTCAAGTCCAAAATCAACGGTACCGACTCGTCCTCCCGTCTCTTCCAAAATAAGCCGTTGATCGCGCGGAAACAAGCGGTGCTTCATGCGTACCGAAAAAGGCTGCTCTTCAGCTGAATCTTGTTTTAACAGACCTTCTGCAGCCAAGGTCAGGGCAAGCTCGTCCATGTCACCATCAGCATCAACAGTCACCGTTGCCGCTTCCATCATGCCCGCAGTCAACGCCGTGCCTTGCAGATTTCCCGTGCCTGCATAGCCTTTTCCGCTATCTTTGAGGGCTGCGTTAAAGCGCAGTGATGCCCATTGCACCTCACCAAACTCCAATGCCGATGCTTGCAGCTCTGCTTGAAGGGCGTGCTGCGCCGCGTGCACACTGCCTGTCATACGCCCCGCACAGGCTAGTCCTGCGAGACGCCCCAAGGCGGCGAGATCGGGAAAGTCGATCTTCAACGCTGCTTCCAGATCCTGCGCGTCCACATCATACGCAACCTGACCGGACAGAATATTCTGACCCGATTCCACGGTGAGCGGCGCAAGAAGGAAGCGATGATTGTCGCGGGTAAGTACAGACGCCAGTTCAACGCCTTCGGAGCCATGATTCAGATTACTCTGAATCGTAATTTCGGGATTCGATCCCGTCAGATCAGATGCAACCAGAGAAGCGTGCAAATCAAAGATCGGGCTATCAGCAACGGCTATACCTGCGCCGCGCAGATCCACATTAGCCGACAAATCCTTTATCGTGCCCTGCACGGAGCCTTCCACCGCCAAACGCCCTGACATAGATTGTGCCATGCCCTTGCTGATCTCTTGCAAACTCGAGACCTCCCCCTTTAGCGCCGCAGTCACTTCCTCTGTCGCCAAAGTATAGGAGAATGTGCCTTCTGCCGAAGCCGCAGGCGCTGAAAAATGGATTTCGGAAACTTGCAATTCCTCGCCGTCATAGATACCGGCAGCATCCAGCTGCAGCGCGCCCTTTTCCAGAAAAGCCAAGGAGGCAGGCGTCCCTTCCAAAGGACTGGTGTGATAAGCCATCTGGAAATTAAGTTGCAAGGGGTCGTAACTGCCAGTAATCTTCAGGTCTCCCTTCAAACTGCCCTCGGGGAGTTCGGCAGGTGCCATCGGCAAAGCGCGCAGCGCGGCGGCATCAAGGATCAGCGCCAGCGTCACCTCTTTATCGGACAAAGCAATAAGACCGTCTCCTTCCAGCCGCATGTTGCCGTCGGATAGGGTCAATTCGCTGAAGTGCAGCTGCCCCTCATCCAGTTCACCCCCGATGTTAAGGCTCCAGTCGTCAAGGCTTTCCTCTTTCACAGTCAAAGCTTTGCCTTGTGCCGTCAAGGTCATTTCCATCTGCGGCGGCGGCAGCTGCTGCCACGATTCTCAATTCGCCTGCACCGCGGCTTCTACGCTCTCCGCTGTAAGGGGCCCCGCCAGCAAATCAGAGGCATTGATCTTCAGCTCCAATGTTAAGCCATCTTGCCCGCCTTCAGCCTGCAGCTCGCCCGACAGAGCGCCCTGCAAAGGATTATCCCCGCCAAGGGCTATAAATTCTTGGAGCGCAGGCAGCTCCCAACGGGCGTTCACGTTAAGGTCAGGCTGATCCCAGGCATAGCGAGCGCCCGCCATTCCCTGCAGCCCTGCAAAGGAAAAGCTGCTTTCTTCCAAAACTACCGTAGCGCCGTCAGTATCAAGCACGCTGCCAAAGCTTAAGCGCAACAGGTCATCTTCATCACACCATGCCTGCAGCGGCGCTAACCTGCCCGGCCATGCCGATACGGTGCCTGCCAAACGGATCTTCTCATCCACATTAGCTTCCAGCGCTGCTTCCAAGACTTGTGTATCCGCCACAGACACGGCGCCCTTAATGTCCAGTGCCATATAGGGACCCGCAGCGGTTACTGTCAAAAGAGCCGCTTGTTCTTCCTCGTTGGAATCCATACCGAGCAGAAGGGCAATATTTTTATGGGCAGCGTGAAGCGTGAGTGCAAGCGTCTTTTCGTCAGGATCAAGATTCCCCTCCACAGCGGCTTCTATCAAGGCAGCCTTAAGTTCGCAACGCTGTATCGTCAGCGCGCCCTTTTCATCGAAGTACAACGCAACGTGGGCATCCAGTGTATCGCCCACCCACGCGCTATGATCGCGCAGCACAGGCAATTGCGATACGGCAAGCTGCAGCGCCGCACTAAGCGTGGCGTCCGTCTCTTCCATGAGCGCCGCATTACCTTCCGCCACGACCTCTCCGCCCGCCGTCAGGCGAAGCATGCCCTTCCAATCGTCGCGTCCGCCCACTCCTTCCACTTCCGCTATGACGGGTGACGGCAACGCTAAGAATTCGGGCAATAGCTTATCATCTCGTCCTTCCAGATGAATTTGCGGTAAGCCCTCCGCATAATGACAGGCGAACACAGCGTTAACAGTCTCCGCCTCGTCCAAGCCCTCCAATTGGAATTCCACTTCAGGAAAATACCTACCCCGTACGGGACTCACCTTTCCCGCAATATGAAAGTGCACTTCTTTGCCGATGACCGCTTCTCCCATGGTCAGCCGTCCAATCTTCAAAGTCTGCACTTCAATCCAATCGGGGATATCGGGAAGCGTGGGAAGAGGCTGCTTCTTCTCTTTCGGAATCGGTTTGTTCCACACCGTGATTTGATCCAGCTCCACAGCGTTCAGACAAAGGCGGCCGCGCAGCAAGGGAGCCAACGACAAGCCCACGGTCACCCCTGCCACATCCACAAAAGGCCCCCGTTCATCACAAAGGCGGAGGGCGGTCAACTGCACGTGCGTGGGTAGAATGCCCGACAACCCCTCGATTTCCAGCTCGTAATCGGTATAGTGATTAACGAACCACCGTGCGCCGGAAAGGAGCAGCCTTTTACCGGGGCCTGTCTGCAACCCCGCAACAAGCAGACACAGCACGATCACCAAAGCCAAAAGAAAAAGACTGATTCGACGCAGCCAACGGCGTGTTGCAATAAGAGTACTCATCATTAAAATGCCTGCCCGATACTGATATAAAACTGGGCGGTATTGTCAATATCTCTGCGTCGATTCAGCGGAATAGCCACATCAAAACGCATTGGACCGATAGGCGTGAAGTAACGAATCCCCACACCGGCACCCCATTGTACGGTCTCATTGAAATCAAAATAAGGCGTATCGTGGGCAGCACCGCCATCTACAAAGGCAACCAAGCCAAAACTCTCATTGAGCCGTTTGCGCAATTCGATGGACCAATCCATGACCGAACGTCCGCCTGTGGGGCGTCCCTTCTTATCGATAGGCCCCACGTCCTGATAGCCGTAGCCGCGGATACTGCCGCCGCCGCCTGCGTAAAAGCGTTCATCAGCGGGGATCCGTCCTAAAGCGGCTCCTGCGGTGACGCCCAAGTGCAGTCGTGTCGCCAGCGTATAGCCCGAGCCTGCGCCCAAGGGCGTGAAGGCGGATAGATTCATTTCATTCTTCAGGAACCAAACACCCGTATCGTGTACATCGATGAAAGGCGTCAGCCGCTCCGTGAATCGGTAGCCATGATTCGGATCCATTCGGTCGTCGCGGTAATCCATACTCAATTGAATGGGCAGCGAGAACAGATAATAGTTCTGCGTGCGTATACGGTCTTTCACCCTGCCCGCACGGAGTGCCGGCCCGAAGCCGAGCGTTATTTCCGGCGAAAAGTTACGTTCCAGCCATGCGCCCACATCGATCCTGCGGCTCCGATAAAAGTCCGTGTCTGTCTGTGCCGTCTTCCCCTGAATGCTCAAGGTGTTCTTCGGATCCAAAAACTCGGGGAAGTCATAGTTAAAGCCGAAATGCTGTTCCAGCTCCGTCGCCTGACTGCGCAAACGAAGGGTCCGTCCCCGGCCTGCAAAATTACGGTGCTCCCAGTCCCCTGCCACACCGGCGCCCTCATCGGTACGATACTGCAATCCCAAACTAATCGTGCGATGGCGGCGTTCCGTCAACTCCAAGTCGATGGGGATCTGCCCGTCTTCAATGGTATCCGCCGGTGCCGGTGTCGTACGAACGAGCGTATACAGTCCGCTCGTCTGCAGCCGGTCGCGGGTCTTTTCCACCAACGCCACATCGTACCAATCGCCCGCCTTCCACGCCACCGTGCTCAGCACCACTTCTTCGCGCACCTTCTCAAGACCATGGAGCCTCGCCGCGCCAAAACGAAGGCGTTCGCCCGACGCTAAATGGTAGGCAATGTACATACCTTCCTCATCATGATTCACCTGCGCCTCTTTGTCCAAGGCATAGGCGTAGGGATAGCCTCCGCGCAATAACTGTCGAACCAGACTTTGTTCGGCATCCAACAGCATCTGCGCCCGTGCCGGCGCGTCCGGCTGCAGCCCCGAATCCAATGCAATAGGCACCTCTGCTTCATCGGCGTCCCCTGCCTCACGCCACACATGTATTTCTATGGCTTTCAGACGATAGACGGCGCCCGGCTCCACGTCAAAAATAACTTATGGCGATGTATCAGACCACACAATACGGTGGGTCACGACGGCGCCGTAATAACCTTCCCCGTGGAGTACCTTCTTCAGCCGTTCCTCATGGCGCTTTGCAGGGCCTCGTAATTGGCTCTCCGATTCGGGTCCCGTTTTTTGCTGCCACAACGCGGAAGCATGCTCCTGCAACAGCTCGGAAAGCACGGGAACCGTCTCACAGTGCACCGTCACCCGAGGCATGCCGCCATTGGAATCACACACAGCAATACCATGTAAAGAAAACAAGAGGACAAGCACCCATAAGACGAGGCTTTGGGCGCGAAAATCACAACAAATAGATGCAATTGGGGAGGCTTTGGTCAGTCGTTTCTTCATAAGCCTATGATACCATATCACTTCAGGAAAAGGGGAAGCAGATCCTTGGCTTATTGCCTTTTTCCAAGACCGATCGGCTCAGTCATCATCCTCTTTTAAGCGGCAGTAAAGATCATAGACTTCCGCTTGCACAACACGGACTCTGTGCCATTGACCGGGAGCCAGGCCCGGCGCCGGCGCAAGATAGAGGGTCCCGTCTACCTCCGGCGCCTCAAAGGCGCTGCGACACCGCCATAAGGGGGTATCTTCGTCGGGACCGTCAATGAGCACGAGCTCTTCACCGCCTGCACGTCCTGCCATAAACTCGCCTGTTATTAAAGCCTGCAATCCCATCACCGCCTCCCACCGCTCTTGAATAACCTCCGCAGGAAGCTGAGCGCTCATGGCGGCAGCGGGACTGCCCTCCTCAGCGCTGAACGGAAAAGCGCCCAACCATTCAAAACGCTGCTCTTCCATGAATTGCAGCATGTGCTGATGATCCGCTTCTCTTTCGCCCGGGAAACCGACCAACATGGTCGTACGCAATACAAGCCCGGGAATGGTGCTGCGCAGTTGACGGAGCAAAGCGCGAATATCGACCCCGTTCCAAGACCTGCCCATGGCACGCAGCACAGAGGGCGCACTATGCTGAAGCGGAACGTCCAGATAAGGCACGATTTTCTTTTCGTCGGCAATCACTTCTATTAACTCAGGCGTGATGGCGTCGGGATAACAGTAGAGACAGCGCAGCCAAAAGTCGCCGGGCAAGGCGCAGAGATCCCGAAGCAATTGGGCGAAACCATAGTCTCTGTACAGGTCATGCCCATAAGCCGTGGTATCTTGTGCCACCACATTAATTTCGCGAACCCCCGAGTCTATAAGGGCACGGGCATCCCCCAATAAAGCTTCCCGCGGCACAGAATAGAACCGGCCTTTAATCTCTGGAATGACGCAATAGCTGCAGGCACGGTCGCAGCCGTCAGCAATCTTTAAAAAGGCATAGGGCACTTGGGACAGGCGCTTGCGCTTCACGGATTTGTCCCTATCCTGCCCTTCCGCGTCACACAAGCGACGCAGGCGCAGAAGCAGCCCGTCTAACTCATCAATCCCGTAGAAGCCCGTCACTTCAGGCAACTCCGCTTCCAGTTCCTTTTTGTAGCGCTGCGAAAGACAGCCCACCACAAAAATCTGCGGATCAGTGGAAGCCGTCTTTCGTGCATCTATCCACGACAGAATCATCTCCACCGATTCCGTTTTCGCATCAAGAATAAACGCGCAGCTAAAAATGACGATCACATCCAAGTCGACAGCACTTTCCTCCGGCGCAGCCGCTTGCACCACCTGTATACGATCCCCACAAGCCGACTTCAGACGCCCTGCAAAATGTTCTGCATCGGCCGTGTTCTTATCACAGCCAAGGATTACAATACCTGCTTGTAAAGGATTTTTCCGTTCCATAAGGGAAAGCTTATCTCCTCTTGGTCATGCTAACGCCAAAGAAAAAAAATCCGGCGCGGCTCTTTATCCCTACAGGGCACGGCAGCGCCGGATTGGATTCATCATTAAGTTATTTGCACGCGATCAAAGTGTTGATGGCATGTCGTCCACAGCGGCGACAGGCGCTTAAATCCCTTAGGATACAGCATCTTCAACCGCTTCAACGGCGTCGTCTACAGCATCCTCAGCCGTTTCGACGGCGTCGTCCACAGCTTCTTCGACTGCGTCAACGGCATCGCCTACGGCTTCTGCAGGCGCATCAACGACTTCCGACACCGCTTCGTCTGCGTCTTCAAGCGCTTCTTCCACAACGACACCCGCTGCTTCGGCCGCCTCACCCGCAAAAGCGCCTATCGATGCCGCGGCACGGGCAGCCGCCTTTTCCGCTGCTTTCTTTGCAGCCTCTTCGGCAGCAGCGGCTTCTGCAGCAGCGGCTTCGGCAGCAGGAGCTTCGGCAGCAGCGGCTTCATCCGCTTCGACAGCTTCTTCCACGGCAGCCTCTTCCACAGCGGCAGCTTCTTCTACAGCAGCTTCTTCCACGGCAGCCGCTTCTTCTACAACCACAGCGGGCGGTTCAATAACCACATCCTGCACCACCGCTTCCGGAGCAGCAGCCGGCGCCGCTTCACTGCCGTTTTCAGCATGAACGGCAGGGATAGCAAGCCACAACACCAGACTGACGACGACCAAACAATCCGCCACACCCAGCGCAATTTTCAGACCCTCACGAATAGATTTTTTCGCTGTGTATTTGCCGATCTGTGCGGGAACAATGGTGCCGCCCAGCAGACCGATGGCGAAAACCAGTCCGAATACGGTGCCTGCCGTACCGGCATTAATCGCGTCCGTCTTACCAAAAGCAACGCCTACCAAGGTTGGGAAAATGGGACCAAAAGCGAAACCGCTGATGATCGTGCCCAACACACCTATCTTCGCAGAAGGCGCGGCAACCATCATACCAATACCGATGACTGCCAACACGCCCAACATGGGGATAAGCATGGCAGGATCAATCTTACCGGACAGGAAAATCGCCGTCAAAAGCCGCGCAGCCATGAGGCTGATCCAGAAGGTGCTCAACACCGTGTTGGACGCTTTATCCGAAAGCTGGTGGGAATTCATATAGGTTGTTACAAATCCCGCCATAGTCGACTCTAAGGCGACATAGAAAAAGAGGGTGAATCCGCTGACCAGTACCGGCAGACTGGTGAGCAGCGACAAGACCTGTTTAAATTCGAAGCCGGAATCAGGCTGTGGGAAGCTGGCGCGAAAAGAATAGAGTACAGGAATAATCAGCACCACGCCGATGAGTCCCACCGTCTTTTTATAGCCCAAAAAGCCGAGCAGATAGGCAAGGATCAAAGGGGTAATAAAAGCGCCTACGCCAAAGAAGACGTTGAGCAGATTGCTGGCGCGGGCGGCGTCGGCGCCGCCAAAAAGAATCGTTGGTCCCAAGGTATTGCCCACCGTGTTCACACACATGGCAGCGATACCCAAAAGGAGACTCGCCAACAAAGCAACCTTATAAGAACGGGCGCTTGCCAGCAGCCATACACAAAAGGCGCCCAGAACAAAACCTGTCAGTGCCACCGCTTTATAACCGACTTTATCGGTAAGGGGTCCAATGATCAGCACAGCAATAAGGCAGCTGAACATCATTGAGGAAATCAGGGTGCCCACCTTGGCATCATCAATCTGCAGGGTCTCGGCCAGCTGCAGCTTTATGCTGCCCAAAATGGAAAAAATGACACCTAAAGCGAACACGCCGGAAAAAGCATCGGTCGCGCCAAGCAAATACTGCGCCTCTACGCCCAAATAACCTGTCATGGGTACATCCTCCCGGTTGGATCTTCAGCAGTCTACAAGCCTGAAGACGGATCTTAGCATCCTGGTTATACGTACACGAGGGCGGTCTCTTTCGCGCCCTTATTTACCTTGCACAAACATGAATGCCTGCCCCAGTGCACGGGCAATCCAAGAACCCTGCGGCCTAGAGATTGCACACTACCGAAAGGGCGGCACCTTGATTGTACAAAAACAGTACAGACCTACACAAAAGAAAAAAGGCAGCCCTATTTTTATAGGGAACGGCACTCCCGTCAATTGACATGACAGCAGCATTCGGTTATGATCTTATCGGCTTTTAAATGACTATTTTAAGCATCTGAAAAGCGCACCGTATAGAGACACCCTACAGCCCGGGACGTTGCCCACACCAAAGAGGACGATGAACGTTGAATCTGCGGCGAATCGCTTTAACCCTAATAATAGCGTTGGCCCTG
>JAAYJI010000168.1 GCA_012523015.1 Candidatus Hydrogenedentota bacterium | reverse complement strand
TCATCTCGTGTAAAATGGTGGTGGGACATTATGGACTCCTTCGGGTGTTTCAACAGAACTATTGTACCGAAGATCTCTGTGATGTCCTCTTTTTTTGCACCGGTTGCATTTCAACCTTGAATCCGCCGGGGTAAAATTTTACTTGTGAATTTGATCAAAAAGTGGTATACTATAAACGGTCAGTGCCATATATGGCGTTTCTCCTTCCGCGGAGGCCTGGTGCGAAAACTCGTGTCAGGCCTCTCTTTTTGGTCGACACCATTTCATACTCTACCCTATTTCTTTTGTTGCACCTCTTTTAAAGCAGTCTTTTTCTTTTGGCGAATCTCTAACACTTCATTGAGTACAACTAGAAAAAGCCCTGCCATAATTGCTAGATCTGCCACATTAAATATGCCCGTCCGCAGCATAAAGGTATTGGTGGTGATTCCCATATTCATAAAATCGACCACATGCCCCCCCCGCACGACTCTGTCAATAAGATTTCCCAAGCCGCCGGCTACAATCATGCTTAAACCATACAGCAATAAAAGGCTGATTTTTTTTCTTAAGATAAGGTAAAGCAGAAGAGCGGCTAGAATAACAGCGTTCAACCCGGTCATGATCATGGAACGCAGTGCCTCCGGTAAATTTGCGCCGAGACTTAAAAAAGCGCCGCTATTTTCCGCATATTGAAGGCGGAATAAATCACCCCAAAAAGAATAAACCTGCCCGGTGTCCTTAAGGTAATAGATGGCGATGCCTTTGGTGATGTGATCCAAAGCAATCACAAGCCCCAAAACCAATAGGATAACAATATTTTTTTTAGTGAAGGGCATCCTTCGTTTTCTCCGTTGGGTCGTTGTATTGGGCAAATTGTTCTTGCGGCGGCGGAAAAAGTGGGGGCACGTTGATCGGAATCCCCTGTGCTCTGAGATTTTGGACACGCTGCAGCAGTGCGGCGCCATAAAGGAAATTCAAGGCAACCAGGGGCGCACTGCGACGGTTCGGCTCTTCCAAAAACGAGCCTCGTGCCCAATCATTAAAAGCGCCCATGGCAGGCCCGCACCAAATTTGATAATCTTCTTCGCGCCCCGGTGTTCCTTGATTTGCCCAATGGGATGCGGAACCGAGGTACCATCGAAAAATTAAGGCCATTTTATATTTTGGATTTTTAGCGGCACGCTCCAATTGAAGGGGATTTCGCGGTTCAAAAAATGCTTGTGTATCTTCCCAAACGGCTTCTAAGGATTTATTAAAAATGATGTCTTCTATTTTTAAACGATCCTCGTCCGGTATTTCCTCAATGCTGTTGTGGCTGCGGTACAGTTCGTATAAGCGCGACGCCCGTTCTGCGAAACGAGTCCCTTTTTTTAACACCTGCACCTTTACGCCCATCTCAAACATATCCGCAGCAGGCGCATCTGTCACATCGCTTTGTGTTACCTGTGCCAAAAGTTCACGTACTTGGGGCGAGCTGCCCGATTCTAAACAGGCCTGGTTGACTGAGCCTGTGACGATGTACGCTGCGCCCATGGCGAAAGCCGCTGCAGCGGCAGCGGGTGTTCCTATACCGCCGCCCAGCCCGACTCTTAAGGGGAAGGAGTATTGGTGTTCTTCTTCCATCTCGGCGGCAATCTTGAGCATAGACGGCAGCAGTGCTAATGCAGATCGGTGATCGGTGTGTCCGCCGGAATCAGCCTCTGCGGTGATATCTTGAGCTAGGGGAATGAAAGAAGCGAGATGCGCCTCTTGCGCCGTGATCTCCCCGCTTTTTAATAAACGATCCACGAGTTTTTGCGGCGGCGGCGCAAACATACGCCGTCCCACTTCGGTTCTCGATAATTTGGCGATGATACGATTGGGCACACAGATCTGTCCGTCTCGATCTTGAAAAACGCCTTTCAACCGAAACTTTACCAAAGCCAGGGACGGCATTAAATAGGCGGACGCCTCAATGATATGAATCTCTTGCTCTAAAAGGAGATCAATGACTTGCGTTTCCCAGGTGGAATCACCGGGGTTGTTCAGCAAATTGATGCCAAAGCTTTGATGGGGCAGACGTTGCTTAAGCCTTTCAATAATCGGTTTCAGGGAATCCACGGACATGCCTGCTGCGCCAAAAAATCCCAGCATACCCGCTTCCGCCATGGCAACGACCAAGGCTTCTGAGGCGATGCCATGTGCCATACTTCCGGCGTAGCAAGGGTAGCGGAGCTTAAAATCTCGGCAAAAACTTGGATCACCCAAGAATCCGGGAAGAGAGGCGGGCACGAAGGCGAGTACATTTTCATAGGGCACTGTGTCGCGCTTCGTATCGATGGCTGCATAACGGAGCCCTGTCGTTTCACGGATCACACAAAGGGGTGTATCAAGGCAGGACAAGACCTGCGTCCAATCGTCAAAATAGTTCACAGTTGCACAATTCCTAAGCATTTATTCCAAAGAGCGTGATTTTAGGGAGCCCAATAAACATCAAAAGATATCCCCTCTTCAACTCAGGTATAGACATTCTTTTACGTTAGGTTTTGGGCGCCGTGTCTCTATGTCACAGCGGACTATTGTTCTCCTCCGCGTAATCCTATTAACCTTTGGGGGAAATCCCGTTTGTTAAAATTGTATTTTACCACAGCGGTGCCGTGAACACGGAAGGAACTGTTGAAAAAGAAAAGGCAGCGGAAGAATATCCCGCTGCCTCACGATTCTCAGTTAAGCTTTATGCGTGTCCTTTTCTCCGAAGCAAGAACATACCTGCCACGGCAACTACGACCGCGGCAAGGGTCAAACTAAAGACGCCGCTTGCCGGAACGCCGGCAGTCACGGAAACCAATTGTTTTTTGGAAATCATATCCATCTTGTCGAAGGTTACCGCTGTCAAGGTCACCGTATAGGTGCCAACATCACGGTAGACATGGGTAGGATTCCGTTCCGTACTGACTTTTCCGTCTCCAAAATACCAGCGCCACTCGACAATGTCCTTGGTCGTAGAATGACTCAAATCTTGGAAGGAAACCTCTAAGGGCGGCGGTCCGTATAAGGGGAAGGCGTTGAAGTCAACGGTTAATATAGATTCCGTGTAGCTCCCGGAAAGCTTCAAGGTTTCGTCAGCTTCCAGGACATAAACGGCAGGATTCGGCTGAGGCGCTTCATAGTTATCCAAGTCCTCCCAGTAGATGGAGAGTTCACCTGCCGGCACATTCTCGATAACCGCATTGCCCATGTAAGTGTGGATGCCTTCGTCGGCGTCTGTCAGCGTCCATGAGGCATTGGCAGGCGTCACTTCAACCTCTACGGTACCTGTAATCCGTACATACTCGGCGTCGAAGGTATTGGTAATATCGCGAACCACGTTCACCGTCATAGGCTCCGGTGTGATCCAGCCGGGGATATCCTCAAAGAGAATCGTCTGTTCACCGTCGGTCACGGCAACCATGCCTCCGCTGACGCGCCACTCATCGCCAAAGAGCCGCCATCTTGCGCCGTCATCTATAGCCGCCGGAGGATGGAGGTTGACGGATACAACGCCTTCACCAATTCCCGTTATAGGTATATAAGCGCCGACTATACGTTTGCCTTCGTTTTGCGCCAATGAAAATACGGTGGGATTCGGTACAGGCACTGAATAGGTCGGTACAGGCGCCCAACTAACCCGAAGGGCGTTGCCGGTGGGCACCTCGTAGAAAACCCGCTCTCCCGATCCTACATGCTGTATTCCATCACCATCGATGAAGTACCACGGGGCATTGGGAGGTTCAGTGACAATTCGTATTCTTCCCGTGTGCCGTGCGTAGGCTCTGGTGAACACACTGCTGGTATCACGATTAAGAAAGATATTGATCGGCGTGGGTTGTGTCCAGCCGGGCAGCTCTTTAAACTCAATGGTTATATCGCCATCGGGTACGGGCGCGATGACATCGCTGTTAATCCACGGCCCCTCATTGGCACGCCATTGCGCCCCCGCCTCTTTGGCTTTCTGCGGCAAGATGCTGACCAGTAATGAAGCGGTTCCTTCCCCAATGATGGGCGCATAATTTGCTGTAAAGTCGACAACCATGTTGCCGTATAACAGTGCCTGCTGCATATTGGGCGAGGGCGTTTCATAGGTACTCAAGGGCAGCCATTCAATGGAAACCATCCCGGTGGGAACATCCTTAATTGAAGACGGACCCGTTCCTGTATAAACGCCGCCGTCCTCATCGGTGACCACCCACGACGCGGTGGCAGGTTGGGGAGAAACATTCACCCGGCCTGTGGCACGTTTCCATACAGGGGTTAAGTCGACAAATACATCCGGAGTCATCTGTTGGGTGATGATAGTCACGGGCGCATCCCAGTATAAAGAGATGTAGTTAAAATAGACTGCGCTTGCGCCTAAGGGAACGGAGGTATAGGTTCCCGTACTCCTCCATTCACCGGATCCAACACGCCACCTCGGTCCATAGGGCAATACTTCGGGCGGTTCAAAATTAACGCGGATACCGTATTCAGGAGCGATCTCGGTAAGGCATCCCGGGTATTGGGTGAAATCGCTGTTTTTGAAAAGTTGCGGCACACCGCTGCCTCGGGATAGACCGATAAGCCCGATGTACGTGTCCTGTTGCAGCCACGTGATGACAATGCGCCCATCAAAAAACATTTCAATTTGGAAATTAGCGGTTTGTTCCGTGATGATATTGGCGAGATGGACATGATCGTAGGTGACGACCATCCGATTGGGTAATTGTTTGTATGAAATGGTTCCGCCTTTTGAAGGATCCAAATTCAAGAACAATCCTGAAATACGGGGTTGGTTGAAATGATTTTCCAGAGTGATATTATTGCTTGTATCACCTGTATTGAAGGTCAAGTATCCATTGCTGCCAATATAAAAAGAATCATAATTGACGCCGTAAAGCGACACTTGCTTGTTATCGGTCAGCGATATTTTCACGAAGTCATCATCACCTAAGGAGACGGGTATCCCGCCCGTCAGATCAGTTCGGTAAGCCGTGGTCGGTCCTGAACAGGCACTGTAAAAATTGTTGGAGAGATTGGGCGTGAACCGGATTTGATGGTGACTGATATCATTGGTGCGGATCACGGGTGTAAACATCTCTGTAAACCAGTCATTGGCAGGCAGGGTGCTCGGCTGTCCTGTAAAATTAAGTTCCGCATTGGTAAAGGGGAAACTCGTATGCGAAACGGGCAACCACTCCAGTCGTGCGAGTAAATTATCAGGGTTATCAAAATCTGTGGGCCATTTGTACCCGAAATCAAAGACATAGAGATCCCAAGAGAAATAGACAAAAGGATAAAATTTTACACCGAGATTCAGATGCGCATCCTCACGGTACTCCACGATAGACTGATAGCCGAAAGGCGGCACATAAATGTTCCGTTGCTGTCCTTCATGTACGTATTGCTGTCCGTCACTCAATGCAATTCGATCACAACGGAGATGCCCTTCTGCAATAGCGCCTACATCCAAGGACACGCCCACTTTGGGAAGAGGGACCCAGCTGGGCAGATCAGGGAGAACCCCTTGCGAAAGCAGCAAGGACAGAATATTGAGGTTCACCACATTGGTACGGCCGCCGCCATCACGCACAACAGATTCAGAATCGAGGAGCCACGAATTGAAACTATCCCTATCAGAGGCGACCAATTTAAAGTCGGGCACATAGGGAATGTCTACAACAAAGGGATCCAAATCAAATCCTAAAATAGGCGGGATATCGAAGGCGGCTTTCATAAAGAATTCTGCGCCAAAATAAAATCCCCAATTACCCGCAGCTGCGCCCAGCCCGAGCATATCATCACTGTCCAGATGAAAAGCTCCGTTTACAGCAGCGTCAAAGGTGTAGCCTGCTTGTGCATTAATCCGCACTTGGATAATGAAACCGCCTGCATCGGGACCGGTTCCGCCGGGCACCCAACCGGAATCAAAACCCAAGTTCCCGAGACCTTGAGGCGGAACGACAAACTGCACTTCCCGGGTTTGCACTTCGCCCGCGTCTTTATCTTCTGTGACCCACGATTTGGGTGTGACATCGGATTTTTCGTCATCATCGGTTCCAACCTTCCGTAAATATGCGGGCGGCATGGGGGTGGGCGGCGTATCCGTGTAGTCGAAGAGCTGAACAATGGCGCCGCCGGGATAATCGAGACGGAGCCGATGGGGCCGTGGCTCCATGCCCTCGAAAGTTTCAAACCGTTTTTCAGAGACAAGCGTGTCGCCGTCTACAATCAATTTCATTTCAAAGGAAGGCGTATCCAATCCTTTATTCATATTTTGTGAATATACACGCGTCGCTTCATCAGACAAAGGAATATACAGTTCTTCCGTGCCGTCCTTCTGCAAGGTAATGGGAAGACCTTTATTCATTTCATCGGCGAAACCTTCGCGCTGATAGGAGGTGAAGCCCGGCAGCCCCACACCGGGTTCTCCAAAACGAACCGGTTCACGCCGTGATTCGCCATTTTCCAAGCGCGTCCAAATTTCAATAGCGCCCTGCTCTCGCGCCAAGGCATCCATAGCGTCATCGCTGAGATCCATGGGAGAAGAGGCTCGGGCGGAATAGACGACAACCACTTCCGCAGCAGCGGAGAAGCCCCAACCCAGCAGCACAGCCAAAGACAAGTACTTCAATAAAGGCCGGGAACGTCTAAACATGACCAGAGCGGCAGCGATCAGCACGGCACAGAGCAAGCCAACACCGAGGTAAGAAAGGGTAGGCACTTGGTTTTCTTCAGACAGACCGACGACAAAAGGTTGAGATACTGCAGATTCTATTTCATCGGTGACCTTACACACATAGTGACCGCTGTCTAATTCATCAAAATTATTTATTACCAAGGTAGGTCCGAAACCTTCTATAGTTTGACCATCTTTGAACCATTCATAGGATTGAACAGAGCCAAAGACGTTGCGCGGCGTCACCTCCAAAACGATGCCATCCCCTTTCAGTCCGTTCACTTCGGGAGAACCGTCACGGTCAACGGTCAGTGCTTTGGATTTCAGTACAATGGTATCGGAAATGGGATGAACCGTAGTGTTCCCGACTTGATCTCTAAGTCGGAGATAGACGGTTTTATAGCCTTGTCCGCCTTTGAGCTGCCATTGGTGTGTTGCTGCATAGGGTACCCAAGCACTCCAATTGACGCCGTCATCGCTGAAGGACATTCCTTGAACACCACTGCCCAACGTTCCATCAGCACCGTTTACGGAAAGAAGCACATCAGCAGATCTTGTAAAAACGGCGTTATTGTTAATGATCACGGAACCGGTGGGCGCCGTAAAATCAACGAGCAGCAGCCCCGTGCTTTCACTAAGAAGAACATTTCCAATGGCGTCCACAACACGCATCTCAAGCGTTGCGTAACCTTCCTCATCATAGGTCTGCCGTACGGTGTAACTATACTCAAAGGTGCTGCCTTCTGAGCGGGAGAAAAATGTGGAGTTGCCATTTACTTTAACAATAGGCACAGCGCCCAGACCATGTTCGTCCCAAGCCGTAAAGCCGATGGTTATTTTTGTTCCTTCTTTCGCCTTATCGGGGAATACAACTAAATTCGATAAGAGTGGCTTTGAATTATCAATAAAAAGTTTGTTGGAATTTTGTTGTGAAATGGCATTACCTAATATATCGCGACATGCAACGAAGATGGTTGCAAATCCGTCCGGATCAAGGGTGCTATTACGCAGCGTATACCGATACGTGTAGTGGGAACCTAAACGGGAATAATAGCTTGCCTGGGCACCGTTCACGATTACAGTGGGATTGGCTTCCACTTCGGTATAGAGATCCTCAGCATCGAAGGTGATCGCAACTGTTCCGCCGGCCCGGCTGATACTGGGGCTGACCGCAATATTGGTAATGAGCGGCGGCGTCTTATCGATAAGCAAATAATCCGTATAGGATACTGTACGGCTGTTCCCGAGCGTGTCTGCTGCCGTTAACGTTAGCTCGGCATCGCCCTGGAGCGTGGCACTGGTGCAAGTAAATGAAAAATGCAACATCTTGTTGAACCCCTCTAGTTCATCATAGCCCCCATAGAGAGCTGATACGCCATTTACCAAAAGAACAGGCGTGCCGCCAATGGGGCTGATATCGTAAACAGGAACATCAATCAAGGTTGTTTGTCCGGCGCGCAGCATGGCAGGTGTAACGATGGGATTGCTAAAGACAGGCGGGTTGGGATCCAGTGTAAGGCTATTTGTATTCACGTAATTGTACGTATTGCCGGCAAAGTCAACGGCAGAAATAGTTATTTCAGCGGCACCTTCGGGCGGGAGCGGCGTAGTCGGAACCACGTATTTCCACGTGTAGATGTATCCCGAATGGCTTGGCTCCGGAATGGAATTGCCATTGATACGCATGGTCGGAGGCGTTTGCAGACCGTAGTTGTCGATGACCTGAGCGCTCAGTGTCAGTGAGGTGCCGCCCTTAGCACGCTGCGGCGCAACTTGTAATGAAGAGATACTGGGCTGCGTGTAATCCACAATAAGCAGGGTTGATGCAGGCATCAAGGACGACTGGTTTCCTGCCAAATCAACGGCTTGCACCTCTAAGGTAGCTGAGCCTTGTGCCACAGCGGCGGTGATGGGACAGTGCCAATAATAGCTGCTTCCGGCGGCTGTGGGCTGGGCGAGCAAGGATCCGTTGAGGAACATTTTCGGTAAGGCGTTCAATCCGAAATTATCGATTACCGCCGCCTGAAAGGTGACGGTATCATTCAGTTTTGCGTACATGTGGCTGGAGCTTATCGCTGCAATAATGGGCGGCGTAAAGTCAATGGTCAAGAAAGCGGCTCCCACACCTTGCGCCTGGTTTGCAGCGAAGTCCTCGGCCGTCACGACAAGATCGACGGGCCCCTCCGGAAATACGGAGCTAATGCCTACAGCCCACGTATATACATTTCCATTGATATCGGGAAGACCGCAGTCGATACCGGCGACCTCAAGACTTGGAGAGGGAGCTATCCCATATTGATCTTGTATGTGAACAGAAACAACGACCATGTCCCCTTCCCGTGCGTAACTGTGAGACGCCTGTAATCCCGAAATAGTGGGTTTTGTATTATCGATAATAATACAGTCTTCTGTGGTCTTCGAGGTTTCGTTGCCTGCGGTGTCCTGCGCCGTCACACGGACGGCTATGGGACCGTCCGGCCAATTTACAGGCACATTCCATCCCCAGCTGAATAGATCTCCATCTTGTTGGTAAAAGACGAGGGGCTCCTCTTCAAGGGTCATGGTCGGCAGACCATCCAAGGCCGCGTTATCGGAAATTTCAGCACTAAAGATTACAAAGGAACCTGCAACGCCGAAGGGTATGGACGCGGAAGCCGTTCCAATTTTCGGCGCCGTTGTATCTTCGACTTCGATGAGAATATCTTTTTCGAAGACGCCGGGATATTGGTCATTTCGCGCGCCGACGCGGATGGTGTGTGAGGCGTGCTGTCCCGCGTCAAGGAGGGTCGTATCGGCAATGCGCACTTGCACATCCGCCGTATTGCTCGGACTCAGCTTAAAGCGGCCGCCGGCATTATTAATCAAAGTCCATACATAAGGCGGTTTATTATCACTGTCTAAAGCGTGGAGCGTGCCGACAAGCGTGTCGTTCGGATCATTGTCATTGACGCTTAGCGTATCAGGATCAATAGCGGCTATACCAAAATAACTGGAGGGGACGACCATGGCAACCATGCCCCAATCTTTAGAGAGTGCTCCGGGCTTCGGCGTTTCCCACGCAGCGGTGATCGTGTCCAAACTCGTACCGGCCAGCGTGCTGCAGCCGTGCCGGGAATGGTCGGCGAAAGATTGTGATGCTTTAATATTCCATTGTTCGATATAGCCGCTTCCGCGGATTGAGAGATTCTCTGAGTCATAGCCTATGACAGAGACGACCACAGAACCGGCCGGTGTTTCTGTATTGGAAAAACTGATAGAGGGATTGGTGTTATCCCCTGATCGACCCTGAATCGCTCGCTTGGGTGCGCCGGAAAGAGCACTCAGATTTACCCCGGACATAAAGAGGCATCCGATGGCTTTCTTTTTCGAGGCGCCCGTCATATCAGCGGAAATGGTTTGTGCTCCGGCAGGCGGATTCACAAGATACCAAAGCTCAGCCCGCCCGTCGCGCTCATCACCGGGGGCGTCGGTTGATCGGATACCCGTGGTAAAGGCCTGAGAGCCCATAGTCACCGAATTTACTTTCCGATGCCCGGCATTGGAAATACCTACAACGGCGAGTTCGGTATCCGGCGGCACCGTAACATTAAAACTGAAGGTATTGGCGTTTCCCTCATCTGCAGTGGATGCGGCCCCAAGTATTGCCACATCTGCAGAACCCCAAAAAGAAACTAAGACCGTGAACAGTATGAAGAGTAAATCATGGAAAGAATAGCGCATTGTTCTACCTTTCTCGGGACTTTAGTCTAGTGGACTAGACTAACAATCGTTATCTTCGCTATTTTGGTTAAAGCTACTTTTATTCACTTCTATTATACTTAATACGGTGAGAATAATCCATTGATATTTAATGATAATGATATCTTATTGAAATAGTTGGGCTAAAATGATGCATTTTCTTTAAAAAAAGCTATTTCAACGGTGAGATTAAAATAAAGCAAGAAAAGAGGGGCATAGAATAGCTTAGAACAAATAGCTTTTTCCTCCACCGCATTAAGTTGTCAGATGCCCAAAATCTGAGTCAGCCCTTACGAAGACGATAGGCCAGACGCAGAGGAGCCTTGCCGTGGACACTGAGGATGAGGGTCGGTGAGACATGAACAACACCCATCTCGGGACAATAAAAAAAAGATTCTTGTTCAAGAACCCAGTCTATCTGTGAACCTGATTCTGAAGAGAGTTCCAATTCTATGGTAACACCACAGGAAAAACCACGGACAAGATTCTGATCGATCTGAATGGTCCAGGTCGGATGGAAATGAATAAAGCTTTTCATCCTTTGGTCACCAATAAAATTATCCACACAATCCTGAATTGTCCATACCTCTGCTTTTCTGTCGTAATGAATTCGGCGTTCGTGTTGATGTCCCTTAAAATGTGTGAGTGTTCCGCAAAGAATCGCCTCTTCTTCATTTGTTTGAAATTCGAGGGCGCTCCGCTTGGAGCGGCGCGCAACGCGAAAGGTCTTCCACAGATCAGCTTGTTCGTATCCATCCAGTTGCGCCGTGTTGTGGGCAGCAGTACTTCGACAATAAGCGCGCAACTCACTTTCCGCGTAGCCGTGGACACCGCTGTCAACAATACAGCGTAAGCCTGCCAAACTCAGTTCATAGGAAAACACATCGCAATGGCTATGCCCCGGTTGGTAGTCAGGTGAAGGCGCAGTTGTTTTTACAATCATGCGGTCGTCCCCCGCAGGATTATCCAAGATATAAAAGCCTGAGGCGGGATCGACGTCTTCCCCGCCCTTCTCCGGGAAGTCGGCACCGTCTGTTTCAAGCATACGATGAACAAGACGTATCAAGGTTTTGGGGGCGGGACCTGCTCCCAAAACACTATCTCCAAAAAGAGGGATGTCGCCGTCAGGATGAAGAATTTTCTCCAGAAAACGGCTCATGTTAATCAGTGCTTCTTTTAAGAAGACGGGCTTCTCTTCTAAAAACACATAAGCAAGCAGACAATCCCACAATACCTGTACATGATACATCGGGCTATTTTCAAAATGGCCGCCATCAGCATGGAGCTGTTCCTTGAGCTGCTCTTCCAGAAGATGCATGCCTTTTTTAAAGAGCTCTTTGTGGCCAGTCAATTCTCCCGCTGCCGCAAGCGCACAAGCATTTTTCAACAAATGATTTGCGCGCAGATCATATTCTAACCACGATGCCAGCCACAGGAGTTGTCGCGCATAGGCGCTGCGGATCTGCGGTTCTTGCAATTTAAAGACGGCAATCAATAAAGGCCAGTTAAGTAAGCGGTCTGATAAAGGACCTCCGTCCCAAGCGCAGCCGGAGCCGGGCGCGGTATGTTCGATCCAATCGTTGATCCAATGGAGTGCACGATCTCGATCACCAAGATAATCATCTTTAGCGGCGTTAACGGCAAAATCACGAAGGAAAGAAAAACTGTTCAATTGATAGCGCCACAATTTCGGATATTGATTGTCTTCCCACGGAAGGGAGTGTTGCGATTCCATGGGAATGCCAAGAAAGGAAAGAGCTTGATTTCTGAGGGCGTCCACGGCGACTTCTTGGTGGAGTCCTTCAGCATGACATACTTTTAAAAAGCGGTCGATACGACGCAAGGTTTCGGGATTAAAAGGCGGCGGCGGATCCGCTGTCTTCGGCAGCCGATAGAAGCGACAGGAACGACGGATGCTGTAGAAAAGACGCCAATAGAGTTGAGAGAAACGCAAATAGCGCAGCGTGTGACAATAGCGTAAGAGCTTTTTAATCATGAACGCTTCGCCCTTTCATTGCGTCAAAAAGTCTCCCTATATTTTTGGCTGCGGCGGAGAGATAGTGCGCTGCGTTTTGCATCGATTCTTCAGCGCTTATGGGTCCCGGCGCGATGGGCAGCACGGCTGTCACGCCGGCGCTATAGAGCGCTTCGAGAGAACCGCGAACACGACCGGCGAAAACGAGGAGCGGTTTTTTATGGCGTGATGCAAGGGCTGCCACACCGGCGACGACCTTACCTTGTAAGGTTTGTCCATCCACGGCGCCTTCACCGGAAAAAATAATGTCCGCCTCTTGCGCACATTCTTCCATGTCACCGTAAGCATCAAATACCAAGCTGATGCCGGAGCGCAGTGTTGCGCCGGTAAAGGCGACAAGCCCCGCGCCTAAGCCGCCTGCCGCTCCGCCGCCGGCTATGGATAAAAGATCAGCGCCCATTTCTTCGCCGACTATGACGCCGTAATGGTGTAAGGCTGCATCAAGAGGAAGGATGGACTCCTCAGGCAAAGCTTTTTGCGGGCCATAGATCACCGTAGCCCCTTCGTCGCCACACAATCGATTCTCTACGTCACAGGCACCGATAAACTCAACAGACCGAAGCCGCTCGTCTAATTGGGTACAATCGACGCGAAACAAATCTTGGAGTGCAGCGCCACCCGGCGGCAAGGAGTTTCCCTGACGATCCAAAAAGGAAACGCCCAAAGCCTGAGCCATCCCCGCGCCGCCGTCATTGGTGGCGCTGCCGCCTAACCCGACGATAATGCGGCGAACCTTCAAATCCAGTGCATGGCGTATGAGCTCGCCCACGCCCCGCGTGGTGGCAACCAAGGGATTGCGCTCTGCGGGAGAAACAAGAGAAAGCCCTGCTGCCGCCGCCATCTCTACCACTGCAGTCGCCCCGTTATCGAGAAGGCCTAAGGATGCTTTGACAGGCGTGCCCATGGGTCCGGTGACAGTTCGCGTAATCGTGGTGCCGCCCAAGGCGTTCAAGAGTACCTGCATAAGTCCGTCGCCGCCATCGGCAAGGGGTCGACAGTACACTTCGGGTGTTTCAGCTGTCCCTTCGTGCAAGCCTTTTGCCAAGGCGTCAGTTACGCGGAAAGCATCCAACGATTCTTTAAACGAGTCCGGGGCAATAAGCACTTTCATCTATGATCAACCCTGTGTTTATAGCGTGTATCTTGCTTCATTTTAGACCCTGCATATGGGGCACGCAGCTTGTGCCCGTAGGTGGTTACTTAGCATTTACATAACCTCCAGGCACTATACAGCACAACAGAAAAACAACAAATCTCAATGGTATACACTACCAAATTGAAGGCATGATTTCCTTTCATCTGATCCCAGACCTGTTTTTTCGGACGGGACCGAAAAATATCCTGCCCGCTGCGATAACGGCAACCGTTGCTATCGAAAAAAAGATCATCAAGAACGGTGCGCCCAGCTTTGCACAAAGGGGTAAGGCAATAGCGGTAATCAATCCGCCTCCCAAAAGGGGTTCGAAGAGCAGCTGTTTGCTGCCAAAGCTTTCAAAGGCGCCGCTTTTGTTGTGCGGGTCTGCCATACGCATGAGCAGCAGACCGCTCGCCACCATGCCGGTGCCTTGTCCAAAATCACCGATTCCCCGTTCAAACCAGCGGTCGGGCAGCATACGGGGCGCAAGAACCCAGAAACAAAAGATCGTCCAGAGGACACCGACCAAGGCAAGACCTGTAAAGGCGATCCAGTTTTCTCCGATACTGGAAAGAGACAAAGTAGCCAGTGCAGAAACAATAATAAAATCCAGACACACACCGGCAATACGATTAATCAATTCGCGGGATACCTGCTGCGCCCTGCCCGTTTGCACAAGAATGATCTGTAAGATTGCGCCGCCAATCATGGCAAGGGGAAATAAAGGGACATAGTCCATAATCTTGCCGGTGAAGGGTCCGTACGTATATTGTTCAAAAAGAACCAAGCTGCGTCGGAGCAATTCTCCAATCAACATGGCCAACTACAAGAGTGCGAAATGAATCGTCAAAGGATCAGAAGTGGTATCTGAAGCAGATTTGACTTCAATATTTTCATTGTCTTGAAGCGCGGAGAGTTCGTAGCGCTCTTCATCCTTCGTAAATTCTTCCCGGGCAATGGTTATGGCATCACTGCGTAAGGCAATATTTATAAATAGGGTACCGAAAATGACCGCTGACAATAAGCCTATCGTCGCCAAGCCTAAGGCCATATCCAGCCCTTCGGGGAAACCCAATTCCGTGAATACGGCGGTCAACCCCGCAGCGGTTCCATGTCCGCCGGAGAGAGAAATTTCAAGGAGCATACCGCTGAGCGGCGTTATCCCCGTCAAGGGCCGCAGGATGACCAGTACAGCAAAGAGCCCCAAGGCATAATGTCCGAAGGCAATGGCGCAGCCTAAAAGCGTTTGCGGCCCTCCTGAGCGCCAAAGGCTGCGGCGCGGCGGCAATGCCTTGCCCAAGAACATGGCGGCAAATACAAAATTAATCAATATCCCGGGCATCTGCCGCCACGTTTCGACGACGGCGGGCGGGAAAACACCTTGACTGAGCAAGGTCCCCTCTTCGTAGAGACGACCGACTACTTGCGGTCCTAAACACAGTCCCAACAATCCGGCGATGACGGAGGTGGGGATAAAAAACCAGCGAAAAATGCCTAAGCGCCTTCGCAATTCGCGGGCTACCAAAATAAGCAAGGCAAGCAGCATTGACGCTGCAACAACCAGTCCAACATTATCCATGATCACTCCTGTTTTTGGGGGTCAGCGTGTATTCTCCAATCACCTTCGGCATCATCCCGTCACCCATAGAGACAAAGATATCATCCCATGATGATAACACTTTTCCTGCGGCGATCCACTTTAAAAAGCGTATCCTTTGGTGCAGGATGCGCAGAAGGATAAAGGAAATTCGTCTGCCAAAAATCATCGGTCAATATGGTATGCTACCCTTAGTATGTAATACAAAGCAGTTTTTAAGGCACCCTCAATGACCAATACCCCAGCACTTTCAAGATGGCAGCCCGGATCTTGGCGCAACTATCCGGCGTCACAACAACCCCACTATTCAGACAGCGCCCAACTCGCTCAATGCTTGGAAAGCCTGCAGAATAAACCGCCTATTGTCACGCGAGGAGAGGTGGACAAATTGAGTGCTGAATTGGAAGAAGCCGCTTTAGGACATCGCTTCATCTTGCATGGCGGCGATTGCGCAGAATGCTTTTCCGATTGCCGCGCCGATGTTTTAAGGGACACGCTTTATGTCTTACTTCAAATGAGCATGGTGCTTACCTATGCCATGCGTAAACCTGTCATCCGCATTGGCCGTATTGCGGGACAATATGCCAAGCCACGCAGTCAAGATATGGAAGACATCGCAGGACAGACCTTGCCCGTATACCGCGGTGATCTCATCAACAGTCATGAAACGACGGCTGAAGCGAGAAAAGCGGATCCATCGAGAATGATAACGGGATACCATAATGCAACGGCAAGCCTGAATTATATCCGCGCCCTTATCGAAGGCGGCTATGCCGATCTGCATCATCCCGATCGATGGAACCTCTCTTTTATCAAAGACAATAAAAACAGACAGGCTTACGATAAGATTGTGGACGCCATATCCGATGCGATCCGATTCATGACCACCATCGGCGCCCTCGACTCGGATGAACCCTTGCGGCGCATTTCCTTTTTTACGTCCCACGAAGCCCTGTTACTTCCCTATGAAGAAGCCCTGACCCGCAAGGATTCTTCAGAAGGTTATTACAATCTCGGCGCCCATTTCCTGTGGATCGGCTATCGAACCAGCGATTTAAAAGGGGCCCATGTCGAATATTTGCGCGGCATCGGTAATCCTATTGGTATAAAGGTTGGACCGAATAGTAAAGGGGCAACTTTGGTGCGGCTCATAAAAACGTTGAATCCCCAACGCATTCCCGGACGGATCACGTTGATCACCCGTTTCGGAACGAAGAATATCGGATCCATGCTTCCGCCCTTGGTCAAAGCCCTTCAACGGGCAAAGCAGCCCGTCTTATGGTCTTGTGATCCCATGCACGGCAATACAGAAATTCTTCCTGACGGCAGAAAGACGCGTCAGGTAAAAAATATCTTTTCCGAACTGGAACAATGTTTTCATATTCATGCGTCACTCAACTCTAATCTGGGCGGCGTACATTTCGAACAAACCGGTGCCGCTGTAACCGAATGTATCGGCGGTTCCCTGCACGACGAGGCACAACTGAATTGTTATGAGACACGCTGTGATCCGCGGTTGAACGGTGCACAAGCCTTGGAAATGGCCTTCCTGATTGCAGGCTTATTAAGATAATGATCCTTTTCTCAAAAACTCTTTTTGGAATAGAGAGAAGCCGATAAACTGTTAGACTGTGTACATGACCGATTTTAAACCTAAAGATTTTAAGTGGAACTATTGCAACACTTGCGGCGGTCCGTTAAACTTTTTCTCAGATGGTGAAAAAGAACGCCCCTATTGCAGTGCGTGTCAGCGCCATTATTATGATAATCCCGTGCCCGCCTGTTGTATTTTTATCCGAGATACGGAAGATCGGCTCCTCTTTGGCAAACGGGCTGTAGAACCTTGCCGAGGCGCATGGGCACTTCCCGGCGGCTTTATGGAAGCCCATGAAACGGGGGAAGAATGCGTTTTTCGTGAAATGGCGGAGGAAACAAATCTCTGCGGCGAAAAAGCGCAGCTCCTCGGTGTCAGCAGTGCCCATAATGCCGACTATAAGAGCATCCTTGTCTTGGGCTACCTTGTACACCATTGGACGGGTATCATCAAACCGGATTCCGATGTGGACGAACTGCGTTTTTTCGCCCGTCATGAACGCCCCTTCGTCCCTTTCGAAGCCCATCGCGAACTCATCTCAATCTTTGATCGCTTATATCCATGAATGACCAACAACTTTATAAATTAGGATTGACCAACAAAACAGAACTGAGTACTGCACGAAGCTGCATCCAATACGGTCAGGCACGGGGATTGTCGCTCAAGCAATTAAAAAAGAAATTGAACCGAGCTCTGAGGAATCCCGAAAAACATCGGGATGATCCTGTATTTGCACCGCTCTCGACCCTGCTCATCCGCACGGGGAAAAGTGCAGGCGGGACAAATCGTCACCAGTCATCAACGGGTGGAGCGCCCTACCGCAAATGGGGTCGTGATTTGGATCCCCAAGCAATACGCCAGATGGAACAAGCCTGTTCCTTACCGGTCTCTATACGGGGCGCGCTGATGGCCGATGCCCACGTGGGCTATGGACTTCCTATAGGCGGCGTACTCGCCACAGACAACGCGGTGATCCCCTACGCCGTCGGCGTCGATATTGCCTGCCGTATGAAACTTACCGTCTTAGATATGCCCGCTAAAAGTCTGCGCGATGAACGCTGTGAAGATCTGCGCCGTGCCATTGAAACAGAAACACGCTTTGGGGTGGGCGCCACATTTATCAAGAGACGCAACCATGATGTGATGGATAAAGATTGGTCGGTGTCACCCGTGTTAAGGCGCATGAAAGACCGGGCATGGTCGCAACTGGGGACTAGCGGAAGCGGCAACCATTTTGTAGAATTTGGAACAATGCGAGTGGAACGGGAAGGGCTGGGGCTGAAGGAAGGCGAATATTTAGCGCTCCTCTCCCATAGCGGCAGCCGTGGGACGGGCGCGGAAGTCTGCCGTCATTACAGCCAGATCTTTCAATCTGCTCAGAAGGGATTACCGCCCGAATTGCGGCATCTCGCTTGGATGTCCATGGATAAAGGGGAGGCGCAGGAATATTGGCAAGCCATGCAATTAATGGGCGATTATTCAGCGGCAAACCACGAATTGATCCATGACCATATCCTTCGGCATCTGGGCGCGACTTCTTTGGCAAGTGTGGAAAATCATCATAATTTCGCTTGGAAAGAACATCACGACGGGCGCTCTGTCATTGTCCACAGAAAAGGAGCGACGCCGGCGGCGCGCGGCGTACTTGGTGTTATTCCGGGCTCTATGGCGAGCAGGGCATACATCGTGCGGGGCTTGGGAAATCCCGACAGTCTCAACAGCGTTTCCCACGGTGCCGGTCGTGTGTTAAGCAGAAGCCGCGCGAAACGCATCTTATCGTGGGGCGATGTAATGAAAAACGTGCAAGAAAAAAAGGTTAAATTATTGTCTGCCGGGATTGATGAAGCTCCTGCCGTGTATAAAGACATTGAAGCGGTTATGGCGAGTCAACGTGATCTTGCAGAAAGCTTAGGATATTTCATGCCGGCTTTGGTTAAGATGGCTCCGGCAGGCGAACGACCGGAAGACTAATTGAGGGTGCAGAACAAGCTCCAGCCTATCCATGAAGAGGGCATCACTTTACCGGTGTCGCGATTTTAATACTTTGTTCGGCGACCATACCCGTCAACATATCACGCACACGGATGGTGTATCGGCCGGGAATTTGATTGAGTGCCAAGGGAATTTGCATTTCCGCAAATCCGATATCCGAATCAACACACTGCCTGTAATAGGGCAAGGGGCTTTTGTTTTGCGGCATAAAGTCTAACAGAAAAGCATGTTTCCCCCCTTTGTCTTTGGGCACTTTAATAAGACAGCGTATCGGTATGCGCTGTCCCGCAGCGGCTACATCGGGAGCCTCCAATACCAAAGTCTCTACCTTGTAGGCTAAGGCGGCAAAGAGCTGTACCTCACCGCTCTCCAGTCTAAAACGGTAATGATGGGGACGGCGGATTTGCTCGCCTGTCAATACATTGTACACGACATCAGAGGCGTTGAAAGGCAGCTGTATTTGTTGACGGGGCGCGTCCATATCAGCTTGAGCCGCATAGATTTTGGATTCTCCAAAGCTATAGGCATAGACCCTGCCCAGAAAGCCCGCCTCTTTTGTTTTCACCGTAGCGGCCACCGTTGACAGGTCGGTCATAAAGCTGTCCATGGCTTTGCATTCGGCAGGAACCAAGTGTTTGCTTTTTTCCTGTTGTATGTTTCGGAATGGATAATTCAGCAAAAGAGAGTTGCCATTTTTATGGCGGTTAATAATCCAAGCCGGAGCGTCTGCGCCCTGTGCAAGGGCAAAGCCTTGCTGTGTTTGGACGGAACGGTCAATCCAAGTCCAGCCGGCATCCATGGCTCCCGACGATTCTGACTCAGATACCATCAGCGCCGCTTGGCTTATCTGAGACTCCCCTTCTTTGCGCACGCCGAATAACAATTCCATTATATTTTCCGCGATGGCAATGCCATGCTCATCATAGACGCCCGGAAGTACATCCGCTATGACCGCGCCGCCTCCTTCCACATACGATTGAATGGCGCTGCGCTCTTCTTCGTCCAAAGTACGGCACAAAGGCAGCACAAGAACGGCATAGCTTTGCGGGGCCAATTGTTTCAATCGGGCTTTGTCGATGAAATGAAAGAGATGATTGTTGAAATGCAATAAGGATGCCACGGCATCCTGCGCCTCATTTAAGGAGACAGAATAGTCCGTATTGACCTCGCTGAAAAAGCGGGAACCGTGACTATCATAGACCCCAATCTTGGGACTCTCCCGCTTTGCCAAATAGAGCAAGGGCCCGGCTGTATCGCGAATCTCACGCACTGTTTCGCCGAGCACGGTCAGGGCAGGGCTCGGCGTGCCGTCCGGGTTTAACCAGGGAATAGAGGCGCTATCCCCGTAAGCGGCACTCCATATATTGTCGAGCCAAAGGGCAGACACCTGATTCAAAGCAAGGCTCCAAGGCAGCCATGTCAGCAAGTCGGTGTCGTATCCTTCCTTGAGTACGACGCCGGACCAGGTGTTCGCCTTGCCATAAGACAAGACCTTTTCTAAAAACAGCGTCGTATAATCAGCTGCGACAAAATCTAAATTCCGGAACAAGTCAGGCCAATGACATCCATGGCGCGCTGTTGCGTCTGCATTGAAAGAGGCACCAACACTTGCCTCTTTATCGGTCGCTACGATCAAAGAGCGCGCCCAGCCGTGGAAGGATGAAAACTGACGATCCATAAACACACGAAAGTCGATCCAAGGGGCAATCACATCGGATTGTCCCGGTCCCATGGACAGGGGCAGTTCCAAAAAATCCCAATCACCAAATTGTGTTCCCCAAGAATAGTTTAGCCGGTTAAAATCGCCATATTCCTGTTGTAAACTTTGTTGGAAAGCATCCAAACAGAGGCCGCATTGACAAATATTTTCCTCTGATTCACAGAGCAGATTACGGTTGCCCAGCGAATAACGGGTCATGGTTCCTGCCCAGTGTTTCAGGGTTCCTTCACGGAGCTGCGAATCTATATTGCTGCGGTAACCATGATCATTGAAACAAGGATCACGTTGAAGTCCGTCTCGGGCCTGCTTGGAAGCGATACGCGTCAAAGCGGGCAAAAACTCCAGCCCTGCCCGTGCAACGGCAACAACAGCATCTTCCCCGCCGGGCGAATGAATCACAGACACACCGCTTTGGGCGAGCGTATCCAGATAATGACGCTGCCCATACTCACCGATGTGATCCACTGAAGCAATTAAATCCAAAGTAGTCATGGAAGGGTGACGGCGGACACTTAAGTAGCGAACTTCCCGATAGGCGTTATTGAGTTCCCATTCCGACGGCGCCACGTTCTCGCTTTCCAGCGCAAAGACTTCAAGTTTTATTACAGACGCCAATAAATCCGTGAAGTGTATACGTAAGGATAAAGCGCCGCCGTGGTGAGAAAAAGGTTGGCGGCTTGTTGCAGTCACACGATCAAAATTATCGGTGGCACGAATATAGATCGCGCCGCCTCTGTTTTGGTTAGCCACAGGGCGCACGTCCATCCGCACTTCGAGAGAATCATTGGGCAGCAGCCAATGTTTTTCCAGTTTCAAATTCGTAAATTCAGGCCAGCCGTTCAAGTCGATCTGCGCCGTATACCAATCTGCAATACCCCCTTTCGTTTTGAGCCACACATCCAACATACAACTGCCCAGCCCTGCGGGGATCTCGAAAAGATGCGCATCTTCACCACGCGCCAAAGGTACCGTATCTTGGTAGAGGATGCGAATGGCGCTGTCCACTTTCCGCAATTGCGATTGTATTTCATACTGGCGATCAGCAGGCCGATCCAACTCCAATCGAAAGGGGCGTGTGGGCTGAGCAACAATAGAATCGCGCATGCTCTGTACATATTCAGGATAAAAGTCCGGCGGTATTTCCAAGTCATCGGGGCCGGCAGGCGAAATATCCACTACCCTTTCGATGCGGACAGGATTCAACCGATCTGCAGCAAGACATAAGGCACGAATGGCAAAGGAATAGGCATTATCTTCGAAGACACTGTCGAGGGTATGGGGGTCTGCCGGGCTTTGAATCAAGCTGTGGTTTTCGGGGACATCACCGGGATAATCCAGCTGGACGATCCGCCCTTTTTCATGGCGGCGGACAGTGGCAATTTCGTCTAAATCTCCACTGCCGGGAAAGGCACAGGCGCCTATTCCGCTTCCCAACAAGGGCGCTTCCTCATCAATTGCCAGACTCTCTAAAACGCTATTTAAAGAATCCTCGACGCCATCATGTAGATAGGCCGTGAGCAAACCGGCGCCTTCCGAGACACGGTTGAGGATATCAGATAATAAGGATTCAGGCAGGATACGCGTGTCTAGGTTGGCAAGAACAATGACATCCCATTTTTTTCTCAAAAGACTTTTTAAATGAGACAGGACTTCTTCTTCAGTTGCTCCTTTGGGCGGATGGCTTACCAAAGCAGGATCATAGCCTACGTGGAAGGCGTCCCAAAGAGAAACCGTCTCATACGTCATATCGAGGCGCAGATCAATTTCCTTCACGTCGCAGACTGTCGCAGCAGGGAGTATGAAAAGACAGCGAATTGCTTTTGCTGCTAAAGGTTTTGCCCAAACCACCTGCGAACCGACCTTCCCCTCTTGTGTTGATTTCCCCTGTTGAGGCAAGGCATGGGCGTTGCTGATCCCGATAGCCATCATCAGAGAAATCAGCGGTGCGGCTTTATTGAAGTACTTAAGCATGCGGAATAACCTATACATACGTATGCCCGTTATTTTCGGAAAAGAAAACGAGAAACCCATCATTCGGCCTATTTTAGCATATCTCTTTTGCGGAGGACGGCTGCGGCGAAGGGAAAAGAAGCGATCTTCTCAACATATATTGAATAGCCTTTTCAGTATCTTCAGGAAATGTTCATGAGATGCACAGCTTCGCTATTCGTCTTGAGTCAGGGCTTAAATAATTATAAGGCTGTACCTTTGTCCGGTATAAAAAAGCCCGACAGATCAACGCCTTCCAATTCGAGCAAGAACAATTTTCTCCGGATGCCGCTCGCGTAACCCGTTAAACTGCCGGTTGTCCCAACAACCCTATGGCAGGGGATGATAATGGAAATGGGGTTATGCCCCACTGCATTACCAATAGCCTGACCTGCCATATTTTTTTTATTGAGCAGTGCTGCTGTTTTTTTGGCGAGAGTTCCGTAAGTGGTGGTCTCTCCGTACGGAATTTCACATAATAATTTCCAAACGATCTGTCGAAATTCCCCGCCAACGGGCGCGACAGACAAGGCGCTTAAAGGCGGTTCCTTGCCTACGAAATAAAGATCCAGCCATTTTTTAAAGGGTTTAAAAACAGCCTCATACTGCGCGCCTTGAATCATGGCAGGCGTAGAACCCCCGTAATATTTTTGTCCTTCCACCCAGAGTCCAACGAGTACATCGTCGTCCGTGGCGAGCGTAAGCTTACCGATAGGTGAATCATAAAAACCGGTGTAATACATGAATTTGTCTTTCTCATACAAAGGAGTTATCAAAATGAATTTATAAGAGAATGTCTGATTTAGTCGGAAAATTGGTGCGTTGCTATAATGCGCTGCGTTTGGGATTCTATTGTTTTACGTAATGCGGCAGGCTCGAGCAATTCCATTTCCCCTCCAAAACTCAAGACCCAGGCGACTGTCTCTTTTTCACTGGTCGCGGTGAAGCGCAGCAAAAGCATGCCGTCTTCTGACCATTCCAGCTCTTGATCCTCGCTCCATACACGTTCACTCACATACATAGCCGCATCTTTATAGACCCGTACGGTCACACGAAAAGGGGCGCCCTTATAAAGTCCAAAGGTTCCGGTAAATTGCTGTACATCTTTATCTGCCGTAATCGCTTCAAATTTTTCCTCCAAAAGTTGAACGGCATACATGCGATGAGCAGCGAGAAACATGTCTTTATCAAAGTCTAACTTGCCCTCTTTATTGCGGAGAAAACAGCGCAAATAAAGACCTTCGTTGAAGACGATCATTTGAAAAGGGGCAACAACAAAAGTTTTGGGTTTATCGTGGCCGGGTCCTTTATACTGTATTTCACAAAACCGATATTCTTGAATGCCTTGGATGGTGTGGGTAATCAACGGCTCTTTATCGGTATAGTTAATTCTTCCTTTGGGTTTGGTGTGGACCCAAGAGGCTTTTAAATCTTCTTGATCATCAAAATCAGGCAGTAAGGTGGTCGCCCCTTCCAATGCTTCGGTCACTTGTTTTCGGTAATTAGTCGGGAGCATATGCCAAACCATATCACGGCAAAGAAAGAGTTTGCTGAGCGCGTCGATGTCAAGGGTTATATTCGGTAATCGACGGGTCTTTCTGGCTTGATACATGCGTTCACGATTATCAATCCATGTGTCAAGGACAAGGCCTCGGCTCCTGTCGATTTGTTCAATCATACGCAAAACAGTTTGCTTGGAACAGTGAAATAAATCAGAGAGCTGGCTCAACGAATGGGGTCGACTCGAAAAGAGAAATAAACTATACAAGCCAATTACTCGTTGAGATGAACCGGTATAAGGATCTTTTTTAGGCGGCATGATTAGACTCCCTCCTTTTTGTATCGCTTCGTTCTAATCTTCCACTGATCATATCACGGCATCTAAGCCATTATATTAAATCGGTGTGAAGTCTTCTCGATGTTTATCTACAAAAGAACGCATCCGTTTCATGGCATTACGTTCGATCTGGCGTATACGTTCTCGGGTCAGGTCGAAGTACACGCCCGTCTCTTCAAGCGTATGGGGCCGACCGTCCTTCAATCCGTAACGGTATCGTATGATGGATGCTTCTTTTTCTGACAGGAGGTTAAGCAGCGTTTCAATTTCCTGATTGCGTTCGAATTGGGTTTGCGCCTGATTGGTCCACGTGGACTTTTGTGTGTCCGCAACAACAACAAAACTATCATCATCGGTGGATTGGATATTTTCCAAGGCAGAAATGGCCTCGGCATTCATTTCCAGACGCTTCGCTTCGCTGGGTTTAATTCCCATTGCCTCGGCTATTTCTTCGCTCGTTGGCTTTTTCCCCGTCTTTACATAGAGCTCTTCATAAATACGTTTGTATTTAATAAGGCCGTCTGTAATGTACACGGGGACACGGACTGTTCTGCCTTGATTGGATAGTGCTCGGGTGACTGCCTGCCGTACCCACCACGTGGCATAGGTGGAAAATTTAAATCCTCGGTCGGGATCGAAACGCTCCACCGCTTTCATAATACCAATATTGCCTTCCTCGATCAGGTCTAAAAGAGGAAGACCGCAGTACAGATATCTCTTGGCAATACTTACGACCAAGCGCAGATTGGACATGATCAGGATGCGCCGAGCCGTTGCATTTCCTTGGCGTGCCTGCTTAGCGAAACGGAGTTCTTCCGAGGCGGAAAGTAAAGGTATTTTTGAAATCTCATTCAAATACCGGGATAGATTCTCATCCTTGAAGTCAATCATGGTTATCCTGTTTCGTGACACAAACTGCACAGCGTCGGGAGTGATTTAAAGATAGGCGCTTGAAAAGTCTGCAATACACCTCCGAAACTTACTTGTCTTGATCGGCATCATTTCGCGGGAAACGAATCGTTTTAAAGCTAAGATCATACAACTTTTGCCGCCAAGAGGAAGGGGGCTTCGACGCCTGCTCACCATCAGACTTATGGCTATCTTTGGACTCCGAAATGGCATCCTCTTGATGTTCCTCTTTTGAAAGGGGAAGCGATTCCTTCTCTTCAAGAGTAACTCCGTCCTGAACCTCCTCATCTTTCGCTTCTTCTGATGGATCAGGGGAGATATCCGTGATTGCAGATATTGAAGACATAGGGCCGGATGATTGCGGTTCTTCCGGTAATTCAGCAAGGATTTCAAAATCGTCGTCAGCGGCGCTTTCCTCAGGGATCTCTGTCTTTAGCTCTGCGCCCGCGTCTTCGGTTGGTTCATCGGCAAGATCTACGGGAAGGGGCGGAAGTTCGGTATCATCTTCAGCGGCGCTTTCCTCGGGAATCTCTGTCTTAACCTCTGCGCCTGCGTCTTCCGTAGCTTCATCAGCAACATCTACGGGAAGAGGCGGAAGTTCGGTCTCATCTTCAGCGGCGCTCTCGTCGGGAATCTTTGTCTTAACCTCTGCGCCGGCGTCTTCCGTAGCT
>JAAYJI010000167.1 GCA_012523015.1 Candidatus Hydrogenedentota bacterium | reverse complement strand
GTTCAAGCCAGGGGATGTACAACGCGCCCAACACGGCTTTGACAAGGCCAACATCTGCTGTAGTTTTTGCCTGCTCCAGGGCATCCATTGCCGCCCGGTCGCAGTGCCACCCTTCGGCAGCATAAGCGTCGGCCAGGGCGCTGAGACCTTTCCCGCCAAGGGGTTTGTTTGCCAGCCGCGCAAGGCGGGACAGGGGTTCCAGTAACAGTGCAAGCGGGCTTTCTCCAAGCCGGGACCAAACCCAGGTACGCCGGGATCCATGCGCCGCTTCCAACGCAAGTATTTCGGCACAGGCTTTTGCGTGGGGAAGATTTGCCACTTCGCCCAAGGCGTTCCGAAGCGTCGCTTCCGCGTCCACATTGTGCGACGGCTGCCGGGAAGGGTCAGCGAGCAGGTCTGTTGGCCTTGCATCGTGCAGTACTTCTGCCACACCTGGATAGAGTTGCGGCGCTTCGCAGAAACGCTCCCACAGATCATTCCATGCGCCCTCACTTTCGAACAGTCGCTCACCCGCCCAACGGATACCATCCTGCTCCGGATCAAAATTAAAATCCCGTTTGCATACGCTCCTGAAACTCTCCCATCGCGCACCATCACACCGGCTCTGGAACGCCGCTTCGTCGCTCAACCACGAGAGCAGGTCCCGTGCCGGATCGCCTACCATGAGTTTGTCGAAATCTTCCGCCTCGAGCCGTCGCCCGCGCAGGCTTGTAACGGGTTCCGTCGCCAACACGGGTAGCGCCCGCATCATCGCTTCCTTCGTGCGCTGGTCCGTGGCCACATCGAGATCGAGCGCGTCCATCGAGGTCAGAAATGCTTCCACCGTCCAATCCCGTCCGTTGCGCTGATGCCACACCGCGCCACGGTACTGAAGTTCGATCAGCGGTTGCAGGTGGCGAGGACAATCGCCACCGGCGCGAAGCTGCTGTCGGCTTACCTCAGGCAGGTACACGATGGGTATGGTACCATCCGGGAGGGCCATGTCGGACAGCGTGCGATCAACAATACAACGGAGCCAGATAACCGGACCGGCACGGCGTTCTGGCGCGTAGGCGCCCAGAACGAAAAGTTGCGGCAGGGCCACCTGCAATGCTGGTATCAGCGAACGCCACTGGCCGTCCGCGTCGGTCCAGAGCAAGGCGACTGGTGCTTCAACTCCTTCGGGGACACACAAAGCCGACTCCATTGAGGTTCGCATAGCATCAATCAGTGTATCATGCACATGGTTTGTCAATTTGCTTCATTTCCTTCGGTTTCGGGTGGTCCCACGAGTACAATGGCAACATGATAAAAAGATTCATTCAGCCGTTCCATCTCAGTGTGCAGGACCGAAAGCTCCGAGAGTTGGAAAAGGCTGTGTAAGTCGGGGAAATCATAGGGGCGGCTTCGCTTGTCTTCTGCGTAACGGAAACGGTCAGACTTGGGATCCACCTTATTCATACGCGCTGCCCATTTTCTGATTCGCTCCAGTTCCTTCTGAACAGATGTCTTTTTTCCGATGGTCGCAGTCTTCGCATTGTCCGGAAGGCGAACACTGAGTATTTGGTGGAGAATGACCAGACTGTGCGGCTTCTTCTTCTCGTCTTCGTTAAGCACAGCCTGAAGGTCGACTCCGGCAAGAAGGAGCAGTCTCTTGAGGTTCACTTCAATGAAATGCCGGTAGCAGAAGAGCATCGGGAAAATGAGAGACTTGTCCGGATTGTCTTCGAGTAGACGGCAAAGCAAGTCGCCTGTGCGTTTATAGGAAGAGGCCACCGTTCCACAAGGCGAGTCTTTGTAGAAAAACTCATGCAAGTCTGGTGGTCCGGCGGGGCCAAGTGCTTGCAACGCTACCTCGAGGAGTCGCATTTGGCGCCGCGCGTCGTCGGGTTCCTCCGCAAGTCGCCAGCCCATGCGAACCATTTCCGAAAGGGCGTAATAAGGCACGTACCCTGTTTTGTCGTGTAAGTTTGTGGTATGGGAAAAATCGGCGACAATATCGTCGAATACGGTCTTTTGTATCTCTGGGAGTCCATTCCGCGCTTTTACATAATTGCCTGGAGGGTGGTTTTTCATCATCTGAGCCCCCCGCGTCTTGTCCGTGCAGATTGTTTGTGTGCATTAGTATAATGCAGGTCATTCCAGCGGTTGCCGTCGAAGGTTTTGCTGCCGGGGAAGTCTTGTGTTTTCTCATCCCAGCCCCAGAACCAAGGGTAATCTTCTATCGGGCGGGTGGGTTCTTTGCCGCGATCCTTGGTCCATTTAATTCTAGGCGTTACCCGCAGGATGGAGGCATTCTTAGCTTTAGCGTTCAGCGGGCGTGCGGTCATGAAGGGGCGGATATTCATGCGGACACCGTCGTTGATGTCGGGGTCCCAGCCGATGGCCTGCTCATGCAGGGGTTTCCATCGGACAAATATGTCATAGGGCGGTTCGCCTTCGAGGATCTTCTTCAGTTCATTCTGGAGATGTAGTGCCGCTGCCAGCCGTGCGTCTGCGCCTTCAACACCCTGCTGCTGGTCTTGCCGCTGCCGGGTAATCCAGTCGCCAAGATAGGTGTAGATGAGTTTTTCCAAGATGCGGCGACCAGTGTGCGTGCCCTCATAGTGGCAGCGGCATCCTGCCGCTGATTCCAGAGGCTGGAAGCCTCCGCCACTATGGTCTGCTTCTTGTGATGACACAGCATCCACCGTCGCTGATTCCAGAGGCTGGAAGCCTCTGCCACTATCTGCCAGTTTGTGGTAATTGACCAGCGCATTGAAACCGTCTTGCCGACCGTCCCATATATGCCAGATAAAGGGACGCTGATGGAACAGTGCGCAATGTTGCTCGAAAAAGCCGTCGCTCAACCAGTCCTCCAGCGATCCTTTTTTCATTCCTACGGCAGCCAGCAGTTCCCGCTCCTTGCCAGCGCTCCATGCATCGCCGAAAGCGGTGGCGAGGAGTGTCCGAAGGCGGGACGCGGCGGGTTGTTCCCGGTTGACGGGATGCAGGCACACAATGCCGTCATCATCGGCAAAAGAATATAGCGCCTCGCAACGTGCCACAAGTTCGCGGGATTCCATGGAGAGGCACATAGTGGCCGGAGCATCTTGCGCCGGATTTGCGGAACTGTAAGTTCCTGTCACTTCCTTTTCAGCAGGCCAGTGATACCCCAACAGCCGGGCTACCGCAACCTGAAGGACCGTTGCATCCACACGCGGTTCTGAGGCTACTTCCAGTCGTTTAGTGGCTTCATTCCAACGCACGCTGTCACAGGGATGACCATGAAATAGCCATTGTGTCGGATCGTCGGAATACGGTTCGGGAAGGCCATGCGGGTATTGTTCGGCGGCCACACGCTGCCAGTGGTCAAGGTCGAAGGGGACTTTGACTAGACTTGCATTCGTTACTTTAAGTGCTTGGTCAATTCGTCGGACTGCTTGTGCGTAGTCTGGCGACGAGCAGAAGCACCAGATGGCAGGAAGGTGAGATTGATTCTGGGGGACTATGATGGCGACATTCGTGTCGTTGGGATGACCTTCTGAGAAGGTAACGGGAAGTTCTCGCATGGCACTGACCACAACACCATTTTTCCCAATCGAATCGTTGCCACGCCAATATGCGTATCCTTGCTCCACCGCAAACATAAAATCAACATTTTTCCACAAAATTTGATGCCGCCCACCATAATGAAGAGGCCTTTCCACCGATGCTTGCCAACGTACACATTCTTTGTCCATGTTGGTTTCCCAGAATGCACGACCATAGTGTGGGTAGTCTGCGGGAGATACCCCCTGATAAGCACCAGAATACTCTGATAGAAGTTCTTGACCTTCTGCTGATTCAAACACTACTCTCGCATCCGGATTTTGCAGTTGCGCTCCTTGTTCAGACAACCAAATCTTGAAACCCAACCCCAACGCCTTCTCCTCAGGCCGTCTTGCCTCGGACACATCCAGTCCCATGAGCGCATGTTCCGTTTCAGGCGTAGTGTTGCTCAGGATGCAGAGGGCAACATTCACCACTTGACCGCTGATGGTTTCAAACGCGCACGGTCCAAGTCTGGCAATGACATCGAATGTTTTTTCCTTGAGCAGTTTTTCGCGTAGTTGTTTATAGCTGGTGAGAAAGAGCCAGTTATGCGGTGTGACAGATGCAATGGCTCCATAGTGGCCGAAGCATCCTGCTCCGGATTCCCGGAACTGAAAGTTCCGGCCACCATCCTTGACAAATTCCAGACATCTGGCCAAAAAAATCGTAGCCAAATCCTGTTTGGCTTCCGTGTAGTGTTTCTCTGCAAACTCACGTAATTCTGATTCCTGTTTTCCCCGCGCTAGATAGGGCACATTGGTTGCCACCAGCGTGTATTGTCCAGCAAGTATTTCCGCTGCCTTCGCCAAACCCTGAGCAGTCACTGCCATCTCATGCGAAGTATCGTCCTTGGTCTCCTGCTCCAGTACCTCTTCTAATAGCGGCTGAAGTTCATGATAGTCAGCGATATACATATCCTCGGTGTTTAGCCGTGGGTTGATAAGACTTCCCAACACTGCCGCCTTTTGGAATAACCCGTAAAGCCGCACCATGCCGTTCTGAAGTTTCTCATTGTCACCGACAACAGCCAGCCAGTCGGATTCTCGGGTATTCGGGGCGAGACCGGAGCAGGCGAGGTTCATGGGCGGCAGGGGTCGGTATCCCACGCGCCGCCACGCTGCCAGCGCGAGGTTGAATGCGGCAATCTGGGTGCAGCGGGGGTCAATCTCCAACCCGAATAGGTTATCGCGGATGACTGCCGCCACGGCGGTTGCTTCATCCATGCCTTCCTCTGCCATACGCAGCGCCACCAGCCGCTCGAACATGGCCACCTCGAAATGGCCGCTGCCCATGCATGGGTCAAGACAGGTGAGTAACTTTGCTGTCTTCGGCCAGCCATCAAACGTGCCTGCGGCAGGGCGCCATATAGTAGCAGAGCCATCCTGGCTCTGATTACAGAGGCTGGAAGCCTCTGCCACTATACTTTCCTGTTTAGAAGGACTGGAAGTTTTCCCCATAGTGGCTGCGGCATCCTGCCGCTGATTCCTGATGTAAGCAGGTTGCTCTATAGTGGTAGCGGCATCCTGCCGCTGATTACAAATGCTGGAAGCCTCTGCTACTTTGACAAACCGCAGATACTTCCAAGGGCATCCCGGCAATGCCACAGCATTGCGCAGTTCATCCTCGTCTTTGGCATTCGCTGCCAGTTCCGGATTTTCAGCAAGTACCTTGCCTGCATACCATGCGCCAAGGGTATTGTCGAGCAGGAAGTCCACCATGTAATCCTCGGTGAACAACTGCGTTACTGCGGGCAGTTCATCCGCGCCGATCTTGTTGCCCGATGCGTTGACTTCGTCCTTGCGTTCCGCCTGCCAGAATTGATAACACCAGCCCAGGCTGTCACCAGCGGTGAATACCTCACAAGGAAGACCCTTCAATAAATCCTCAAGAACGGAAACAGTTTCCGGCGGTAAGTTCACTTGGAGTACAGGATCATCCGGTCGGAATATCTCTTGCAGCATTCGGACAGCGTAACTGCTGGCCAGTTCCAGCCAGTCCTGATTCTTATCCCTCGCCAATTCCTGACATTCGGCCAATGTGATGGGAACACCCGTCTCCGGTTCGATAAGCAAATCATTTTCAGCCAGGAACCGGGCAAACAACATTCGGTGCCAGTGTTCGTAGGCGCATTCGCCGACAAGCCGTTCAATGGTTTGAGTGCCCCGTCGTTCATCTCGACGATCCCCCAACTGCCGACCATGTGCGCGCAGACGATTCCGCAGCTGGCGCTGTTCGAGGGACATGCTGGACCACGGCTCATGATGATGCACGGCAAGTTGCTCTATGGCCTTCCGCCCACCGGCCTCGGCCACACGACGGGCTTGCTTGACGGTATTTTCAAGTTGCCTTCGAAGAGTTCTTTCAAGACTTGCCATAAGTGTCTCCCCTTATGCCCTTGGTATTATGGTGTAGGTCACAGAGGCTGGAGGCCTCTGCCACTATACCCCCAGTATTTTGGTTCAAATCACAGAGGCTGGAAGATTCTGTCACTATGGCATCGTTCTCTTGGTTCTGGTCACAAAAGCTGGAGGGTTGCTCTATAGTGGCAGCGGCATCTTGCCGCTGATTCTCTTGTCGGGCAGTTTTTTCCATTATTGGATTTTCTCGTATGTACTGTCGTATACGTTCGTGCTGTTCCGGGCTGCGGATAATGTGGTCAAAAGACTCTTTTTGCCAAAATGGCCCTGTGCGTTCAACCATCTTGTTGATTTTGTTTGCAGTGAAAGACTTCCATGAATGGAGAATCTCCGACAGTTCATATTCATTGAATGGGGCAACCACTACGTGCACATGGTTGGGCATTACCACGAATTCATCAAGTTCATAACGTTTGCCGGAAAAATAGCGCAATGCGTCCTCGACTAATTGTTTCAGTTCCGGACGGGCGAGCAGGCAGGCACCGTAGCCTGCATCAAGCCACTGCTGAAGGCGCCGAGGAAAGCGGTCATAGAATTCATTCTTCGTCTCGGCATCGTGCGGTTCGGGATGAGCCGCGAGCCAAGCCTTTTTTTCTTCTTCCCATAGCCGAAGTTTTTCTTGAGGTATCGAATCCGCAGTCCGGAAGGTAACGAAATAGGTTTTGCCGGCCTGTCTCCAGTGCGGCAGCGTACCAGAAAGTTTTGCCGCTGTTTCGTTCTTGTCAAAATAGTACACGGTTTGGTCCTCAATACCAGAGGCTGGAAGCCTCTGCCACTACACAGGTATATCCTTGCTGTATTCTCAAGAGGTTGGAAGCCTCTGTTACTATACAGGTACATCCTTGTTATATTCTCAAGAGGCTGGAAGCCTCTGCTACTATGACTTTCTCAACTTCTATAGTGCGGCTAGAAGGTTGCGTTATAGTGGCAGCGGCATCCCTGCCGCTGATTCGCTAATCTATCAACACAGGCCCCTGTTTCAGGGCATCCAGTACACGTTTCTTTTGTTTTTCAATCCACTTTTCGACATCCGCCTCGGAGCGTAACGTTGCACGATCAATGTTAACCGTCTGCACCTTTGGTTCGAGTTGTTTCGCAGCGCGTTGAATCGCTTGGCTTACACGGCCAGGGATGGCGTCAATTTCCGCCCGCATTGCTGTAAGCGACCGGGCATCCAGGTATGCCGCCAGTGCCTCATCGGTCTTTACAGAGGGCGGCACAGGTGTCACCAAGCCTACCTGTCCAAGGATACTGTTCCGATCCTGTTCCAGAAGTTGCATCCAGGCATCGTTCGCCGTCAGCGCCTGCGTTGCTTTTGCGTAGGCCGTCTCGTTTTCTTTGTGTAGCCGATTTACCTCGCTTCGCAACAGGTCGGCCAGTTCCTTCCGTAACGGAGACACATGATCGGTAGCATCCAGCAACAATCGTTGGTCACGGACAGCGTCCATCTGCTCGATGTGGGGG